>JALOBM010000104.1 GCA_023228285.1 Candidatus Cloacimonadota bacterium
CAATCAAAAACGAGCGCGTTATAGTTAACACCGATCACAGCATCAAAATCATTTAATATTCCTTTAGTGACGTGATCTAATGATGGCCCAGCACCAAGGATTGCGATACGTGAGTTGGCATATTTGTTTTTGAGCATCTCTATTCCTTGTAAGTCTGGCAAGAAATTGTCTAAAAACCATTGGAATGGTCTTTTCTGAATTCGATCGCGTATAGCTAGCCTTTCTGATATATCACCAAATTTTATCGACCCTGGTTTCTTTCTAATAGCTTGATAAAACAAGCTCTTATAATCATCAAACCATACCTCAGCTATGCGAGCCTTATTTTGTTCTAATGTTGATGTATCAAATTCATAATTAAACTTGTTTTTAAACCAATGTGCTACAACTGAGTCGCGAACTACCTCTACTGAGCCGCCAGCAAGCCATGTCCTTAATGAAAACTCGATGTTTTCACAGCCCCATTTATACATTCCAGTATCAAATCCACCAATTTCGTCCCACCATTGTTTTGTGAACGCAAAGCAATGACCAGCACATGCTGGCATAATATCAGTACCATCATCAGGAACCCAGTTAAAATCGAGATTCCATCGCCACCCAGTTTTGGCATACGCAGACGTAGTTTCTATCCAATTAGGCGCGTCAAGCCCTCTAGTCAGCGGGACAGCTATACAATTGTATTTCTGTGTTAGGCGTTCTATAACAGGCGGCAACCAATTAGATGCGACCTTGATATGTGGGTCCATTGATACTATGACTGATGATTTCGCATTCATAGCACCAATATTTCGCGATCTGATCAAGCCTTCTCTTGTCTCGTTGCGTATAACTCTGACATTTGGCTTGTCGATCACGACTGGCACTTTACTGCAATCGTCAACTATTATAAATTCATCGATAAGCCCAGGTGGCGTGTTCTCGATTACCGTATCTATTGTTTTTTCTGTATATTCCTCGTTTAAAACAGACATTACGATGGTTGCTGTTGCCATGATTACTTTCTGATTAAATATTTCCAAGTGTCGTACTACCAACAATCTCGAACTTGACTCCACGCTTCTTTATTTCATTTATTACAGTATTCATTACTGTGCGTTGACTATCTGAAATACTACCTGGCTTTCTGGTTTGATAAAAATAATGCCTACCAACACTTGTAAAATTGCAACCATATAATACTATCTTGGAGGCACCCATTACGTATGCTAGCTGCACAGCACAACAACTAATGGTGCCGCCAAACATCAAATAATTCATATCTTCTTTAAGCCGCTCCTGCCTATACCATTTATACATAAATGTTAGATGCGGTTCAACTGGCCGTGGTAATTTTATTGTGTTTTGTTTTGCGGTAATGACAGCAATGCGTTTTATGTCAGGGAATAACTCAATTGGATATAAGATTTTATCTGGCGCAGCCGTTAATTTTGCTATAACTCTCACTCTAGAACAATCGATATTAAACCAGTCAAAGCATGACGATCTGGTATCGCCGCACATAAAATAATCAAACTTCTGACCCAATTTAGCCGCACCATTTACACCTATAGAAATATCATTTTTACTGTGTATGAAATCGGTAGCCGTTGGGCCAGAACCCACAACGGCTATGGTTGCGCCTTTGGCGATATTATGAAGTAATTTTATCATATCGCCTATATTTACCGATCAGTCTATACTTTACAATTCATAGTAATATTATATAACGTAGTTAGGATAAAATCAACAATTTTATCGGTGTTAAATTGATCTGAAGCAATAGTTCTGACAAGGCAGCGATCTATCCCATGTGCAATATCGATAGCGTCGATATAAGATGATAATGCTATCTTGTCGTTATCACATTGTATGCGTTGTCTTCCTGGTGGTAAACGATCGACCACAACACCAGTAATTCCGTGTAATATGAATGGTGCGCCGGTGCGAACTCCGACAACCGGACATCCAGACAAGAGAATCTCTTGTAATGCTAATGGACCATGATCATCATCGGCTAGATATGCACATACACGCGAATGGCGGGCAGCTTCGAAAAGCTGCTCACGACGATATTTACCATAATGGATTTGGATATGGTTTGGAAATATCTCAGCTAAATGCTCAATGAGTTGTGGATGGTTGCCATTCTTTTCATAAATTAGCAAATCGTATTTGTAATATGATGGGCCATCAGGCCACGGGTCTATTGGGTACGGCCAAAGTATGATGTCTGATTTATTTGTTGATTTACGGTTCTTACTAATCAAACTACGATACCATTCAGTATGGCAGAACATAGCCTGACAATTAGCGGCATCTAATAATGCGCATTCATATGCATCAATCCTTGGCTTGCCTGAGTATAGAAATAACATATTTGGGCCTTGTATGAATGGTCCGTTATGAGATATAGCTGCTAGGCGATTTTCAAAATACCAATACCATGGTATACTATTATCAGAAGGGGTCGTTTTTATCGAAAACCAATTTAAACCTTGATTAATTATTTTTTTAAATTCTGCCTGTAGAGCAGACATGCCGTTTGATGGGCCATTACCGGCAGACGAATTTATTGGCCCTATTAGCTCAATTGGCATCTTGCCGTCTGGCAATCCAATCATATATGGCCGGTCGTTGATGTTATACTTCATTAAGCATTAAAGATATCGAATATTTCTTTAGTCTCCTGATCCATTTTTGGTTCTAGTTTATTAATATATCCTGGCTCTGTGATTGGAGTATCTATATACCATGAAGTACTATTTGGATCGGTACTATGAACAGAACAATGATTGGCACCAGTACTACCCCACCTCATCACAAAAGACGGTAAACGAGTTTGATCTGGGCGACCAGGTTCAGATATGGCGGTCAATTTTCTTATAATTTCTTGATCATAGTCACAGCGTTTTGAAACACCCCAATATCCGATACGTTCTGCATAATCTTTACGAATTGCGATGGCGGCATGAAATCTGCCAGCTGCAGATTCTTGATGTAAACGTCCCGTGAATAAACTGAATACATTTTTAGGGTGTGACCAGCCATTTATTTTTAGTGCTTCTACATGCGCACTCAAATGCCACTGCAAATAAATATCGTCATCATCCCATGCACAATAAGCATCGGCACCCCACTCATTGGCACGATCAACCAGAAATGCATATTTTGAAGTAAGACTCGGAAATTTCGACGCAGAATAGACATGCCAATTGTCGCCGTCTTGATCGGCAATTTGTTTTGCATCATCCAAGATAAGAAATTTAGATTCGCTCTGTGGATAGTCCTGAGAAAGAAAACACGCTAATGCATTTGATACTAATCTAGGCCGTCCATATGTCGGACAAAGGCAAGCTATTTTCATTATCACCACAATCCTAAAGAAGGCAACATTCTTTTGTCTTTTTCATTTTGAGCACAGCTCAATAATGTGTAGCCCCATTGTTTGTCAGAGTGCTCAACGACGAACCACTTAGCATTCTCATTTAAATATCTCTGCAACGCTTGAAACATACCAGCACTACCATCCTCTCCTCTACTACCAAATACTCCAGTAGAACGGATTAATATATAGTGACGCACCTTGGGAGCGAACATTGTTAATTCTGTATATAGTGATTTTTCATTATGTATTGTGTGAAGCACTAACATGTCTGTTTCTTCAATATCTATAATATCAGAGAAAGTAGATGAAATAGATCTATAGTTTATATTACGTGCTTTGGAGGCAGTCCTAAGCATATTATGAATAGAATCTGGCTCAGATGTATAAACTAATAGTGTTTTTGGTTTACCAGCTAGTAACGTTACATCCCATTCTTTGCGTTTAACTATCGCGACAATATGATTACATTTAGATGCAATGTCGCGAAAGCGATCCATGTGCTCTTCCATGTCACGTGGTTGCTTCTTGGTCCAATCGAATATTTGTTCTAATGTCATATTCTTAGAACTGCCATTTGGTAATACTGATATATTCTCTATTGGATTAGTAACCAGATAATCCCAATCCTTTTTGTTTATACCTTTACCTTTCTGACCGTCTTTATCGACATACTCCGTACAAAAATGCTTATATATGTCATCTGTGGACAAATTCAGTTCATTGTGGCCAATTACATAATTGCGGACTCTATCATAATAAGTACATGGATATTTAACGCCGTCAACACGGCCAAAACGATGAATCCAACCCAGGAATGGGAGGTTCAAGCAACGGTGTCCTGATTGTCTATATTTTATGTGAATGTAACCCTCTTCACCACCAAAACCTCTAAAATTTTCATTAAATCCGAGCCACGCATCTTTATTACAACTAAATAAACCAAGACCCTGTGCTGGGATTTCGAACGGTTGATCGTCTCGACTTTTAGCTAATTGTCTATAGCCAGCCAAAAAAAGTGGGCCCTCGTGGCTTGCGTAGTTGATGTCTGGAAATTGTTTACCACAAGTACAATTATTACCAAGACAAGAAAAGTCCATTAGATCATGAAATGCAGCTTTGCCTTTATCATCTTGGACCGTAAAATGCTGACCACATTCACATGTCCACGCCAGACCCCATGTCCCCCACATACCACCACGCCATCTTAAATCGAAATGTGTATACCAATCATGAAGATTATCTGTAATTAGTGGTCCAGTTAATAAATCTTTATTATCTGGATTACGATCATACCAATCTATCAACCTCTTAATTGCACCAGGTATTAAAAGAACATGGCAATCTATACACATCACTGACTTACTATTGGCTTCTCTAAATATTAAATCTCTCGGAGATGATGTACCTGCAGTATCATCTGATTTGATATATCGACTGTTGCTGATATTTCCCTTCATAAAACTTTCGATAACATTATTTTCTCTATTACCGTCTCTTTTAATTATCGGCTTGTTATCGACCAATAATAATTCTACATCAGACAGATCGTGGTATGCTCGTAGGGCTTGTAGTGTAAAATATACTCCATCAAAATCGTCATAGTGAGCCATACCGATTGTTAGTTTTTTAACCATGCTTTATCCTATAAATATGCTATATACGCAGAATAAACTAATAGTTAGATAATTTTAATAGTCGGTCTTATTGTTGGTGCTTGTATTTTCTTGTTATTTCCGCACCCAACGCACGGTTTTAGATCTATTTCACCAGCATTTAATCGCTCTTGGTAAGTTGCCCATACCTGATCTGCTAATAGCTGCGACGATGAATCACTAGCGATCCTATTTTTCCAGGTACTCAAAAGTACATCTTTGCTAACTCCATCAAAATGACTCTTAAGTAATTCGTCGCGTTTATCTGGTTTATCTGCCAATTCGAGAGCAAATACAATCTTTTCGAGCTGTATATCAGTTATCATGGTATCCTCTAAATACTATCCAACATATGTGCATACGCACACCCCAGCTGTAAGGACTGGTGCGTAATATGCTCCGCAGCAACAGCATGCTGTGCCATCAGCATAATGACCACAACTGTGTCCATCTTCACCAGGACAGCATCCGTATGCTGGGTCGCAGTCTGAATGTGGCCCTGATGGTGATGGTGGTGACGGCTCACTCGAAGGAGATGGTTCTGGCTCTGATGGAGACAATATTGATGGTGATGGCTCTGGTGATTCTGGTGATGGCGACGGCTCTGGCGATGGCGACGGCTCTGGCGATGGCGACGGCTCTGGTGATGGTGATGGCTCTGGTGATTCTGGCGATGGCGACGGCTCTTCTGATGGTGATGGAGACGGCGTTGTGGTCGGAGCGGGTGTAGTCGGTGCTGGTGTGGTCGGTGCTGGTGTAGTCGGAGCGGGTGTAGTCGGTGCTGGTGTAGTCGGTGCTGGTGATGGTGATGGCGATGGCTCTGGTGATGGCGATGGCTCTTCTGACGGTGATGGCGATGGCTCTGGTGTGGTCGGAGCGGGTGTGGTCGGAGCGGGTGTGGTCGGAGCGGGTGTGGTCGGAGCGGGTGTGGTCGGAGCTGGTGTAGTCGGTGCTGGTGTAGTCGGTGCTGGTGTAGTCGGTGCTGGTGATGGTGATAGAGATGGTTCTAACGATGGAGATGGCTCTTCTGATGGTGACGGAGACGGTGCTGGTGTAGTCGGTGCTGGTGTAGTCGGTGCTGGTGTAGTCGGTGCTGGTGTAGTCGGTGCTGGTGTAGTCGGTGCAGGCGTAGTCGGT
>JALOBM010000105.1 GCA_023228285.1 Candidatus Cloacimonadota bacterium
TGACAATTTTTATTGTCGAAGTTCTAGTTGGTCTTAGTATCCTCTTTTTGGTCTTCTGTATTGTTGTTTTCAGGTCCTTCGATTTCTTCTATTTCAAAATCCCCGCAGCAACAGCATGAATTTTTCTTTTCGTGATCGCCTTTTCCAAACAGTTTTGCAAACAGTCCGGGTTTTTTATCGTCTGCCATAATAGTAAACCTACCTCCTTGTTTATTTTTATTACTTCAGTTTTTCTATATTGCAATAGCGTTAAAAATATAGCCTCCCGTTACTGCTGTGAGGAAGATAATTGCTACAATAGCCGCAACAAGCTTTTTTTTGAAAATTCCAGCCAGCATGCTCATTTCGGGTATTGCCATTCCGGCTCCTCCTATGATGAGGGCTATTACAGCTCCGACGCTCATGCCCTTTTGCATCAGTGCCAGGCCAATAGGTATTGCAGTTTCGGCACGGATATAGAGAGGGACTCCGATAGCCGCAGCGACCGGAATGGCAAGCGGGTTATCCGGTCCGGCAAATTTTAAAACAAAATCTCCGGGTAAGTAGCCGTAGATGGCCGCTCCTATCCCGACACCTATGAGAAGATAGACTAATACTCCCCTGAAATCACCCAACGCTTTTTGAAACGACAGGATCAATTTGTCCTTAAAAGTATTGGGGATCTCTTCTTTTTCATCATGTCCGCCAGATTTGATGCGAACGTGTTTGACCAGTTTCCCCCCACCGATCTTTTCCAGTATTACTCCAAAAATAACTGCACAGATGAATGTTACAAAAAGATAAACAAGAGCAGCTTTCGTACCCATCAATACCACCATCATAGTCAATATTATCGGATTCATAAGCGGCGAAGAGATAACAAATGACATTACAGCTCCGAAAGGTATGCCAATTTCAAGAAACCCCAGTGTTAAAGGGATAGTGGAACATGCGCAAAATGGTGTGAGTGATCCGATAAGCGCACCAACGAAATTACCGAATATTCCCTTCCCGGACATGTATCTTTTGATTTTCTCCTGAGGTACATACATAAGCATTAAAGCAACCAGGGTGCTTATTCCAACAAAGAGTAATGTAAGTTCTGATGTTATAAAAACAAAGTATTTAGCTGTTTCCATGAGGGTATTCATTATTTCATACCCATCTTTTCAAATGCAGCTTCAAGCTGCTCTTTGGTCAAACCTCCCTGATGGGCCGTGAATACATGTTTGCCATCCTCGTTGCGCGAATATGCATTTACGTCAAAAGGCGGCTTTGTTTCGGGTAGCAGAGGCCCTCCTTCCGCGGTAAAGAAAAATTGAGTGGGTATCACCTGAAGCGGGAATCCTTCAGCAGCCTCCGGGTATTTCCAAACATCAACAAATTTAATGATCACCCTGCCCTGGTATTTCTTGTTTAATTCTTCCAGTACGGGAGCCATTTCTTTGCATGGAATACAGCTGTCGGCCCCGAAATCGATGAGTATCGGCAGCCCATGGGATCTAAGTTTTTCAAGATCTATTGAGGTCGTGTGAAGGGAAAAATCTGCCTTAAGCAGGTCTGACTCTATCAAAGCCTTTTTGCTGTTGTTTTTTATCACCCACATCGAAGCAATCGCCGCAATAATTACAAGCACCAGGACTATCTTTGTTAATTTGGAGTACTTCCCTTTCTCAGTCAACTTTATCAACTCCCGTATATGACTTTGGTATAATTTTCTCTTTTGGAGGTGTCTTACAGAAACAAGAAAAATGCATCTTATATAGACGACAGTCTATATTACTATATTGAGAGAGTCAAGGAAATTTCAATAGAAACTCATCTATCTATTTGACAAAAAAAGTCTATGTGGTAAAATCGCCACATAGATAGGGGTGAATAGATCAATGGCCGACAAAAAAACTATACTGGATCAAAAAGTTGCAATACTCAAAGGCATTGCCCACCCTGTCCGCCTTGCTGTTGTAGAAGCTCTTGCTGATTCTGAGATGTGCGTATGTGACATTGCCGAAATGTTTCACTTTGACAGGACGACGATAAGCAAACACCTTGCCCTGATGAAGAACCTGGGGATACTGGAAGATCGTAAGGAAGGGCTTAAGGTCTATTACAGTCTGAGGATACGCTGTCTTCCGTCGATGCTTTCCTGCATTGAGAAGGTAGTTGAAGGAAATGATCCCGAAAGAGTGTTCATAACGGGATGCTGCGGAAAATAATGATTACAGGAGGAATAATATGATGAAGGTACAGATACTTGGAACAGGATGTCCGAAATGCAAAAAGCTTGCCGAGCTCACAGATCAGGCTGCAAAAGAGCTGGGACTTGAGCTGGAAATCGAAAAGGTTACTGAAGTTGCGAAAATAATGGACTTTGGAGTAATGACCACCCCTGCGCTTGCTATTGAAGGCAAAGTGGTCCTTGCAGGGCATGTTCCTGCATATGAAAAGTTAAAAGAGATACTTGTAAAAGCCGGGCCTGTTGGTGGACCCGACGCCGAAGAGACAGGCGGCTGCAGCCTCTGAGGTTAAAATTATGCCGGCGTTGCCGGCATCGATCACCTAAGTATTAAGAAGTATTTAAAAGAGAGAATCCCCGCACTAGCGGGGAATTTCTTAAAACTAATAAGTGCAATAAACGCCACATAAAATAGAGAGACGGAGCTGACTGCTTATGAATGATCGCAAAAAATTTTTATGGATAGCAGGGTTTTTCCTTGTTTTCTATTTCCTTCCGGAAGGAAATGAACGTGTTGCTGCAGGTCTTACTGAATCAATAGCAATGATGTCTGACTATGCGAGAGAGCACGTGCTTCTGTGCCTCATACCGGCATTCTTCATTGCGGGCGCAATTTCGGTCTTCATAAGCCAGCAGTCCGTCATGAAATATCTTGGTGCGAAGGCTGAAAAATGGATAGCCTACTCCGTGGCGTCTGTTTCAGGAACAGTCCTTGCCGTCTGCTCATGCACAGTTCTCCCCCTCTTTGCGGGGATCTACAAACGAGGTGCCGGACTTGGTCCTGCGACAGCCTTTTTATACTCCGGTCCTGCAATAAATGTCCTTGCGATAGTACTTACAGCCCGAGTACTAGGGCTTGAACTGGGAATAGCCAGAGCAATAGGCGCTGTTATCTTCAGTGTTGTTATCGGGCTCCTGATGGCTGCCATATTTGGGAAAGAAGAAGCGGCCAGGCAGGAAGAATTTGCTCAGTTCCCGGAAGAGGAGAGCGGAAGGCCTCTTTGGAAGACAGTTACATATATGGCAGGCATGGTGGTATTTCTTGTTTTTGCCAACTGGGCCGCTCCCAAGACACCGAATTCCTTCTGGGAAACAGTTTACAGCATGAAGTGGATACTTGCCGGAGCAGGCCTGACTGTAACGGTGCTTACTTCGCTCACGTGGTTCAACAAAGAAGAGAGAGGGGAATGGTTCAGCTCGACATGGGGATACGCGCTGCAGGTGGTACCGCTGTTGTTTGGCGGAGTCCTTGTAGCAGGATTCCTTCTCGGCCGTCCCGGGCACGAGGCTCTTATCCCGAGTCGATATGTAGCCATGCTGGTTGGGGGCAATTCTGCGGGAGCGAACTTCTTTGCTTCCATAGCAGGAGCGTTCATGTACTTCGCAACTCTTACTGAAGTTCCTATCCTTCAGGGTCTTATCGGCGCAGGAATGGGTAAAGGTCCGGCGTTGGCGCTGCTTCTTGCAGGCCCGGCTCTTTCACTGCCGAGCATGCTTGTCATAAACAGCATCCTCGGACCTAAAAAAACAGCGACTTACGTAGCGCTTGTGGTAGCGTTGTCGACAGTTGCGGGAATGATCTTCGGCATGATAGCTTCCTGAACTGATTGCATAGCCGGCTAAACTCTGAAAGGAGCGATCACGATGTTGAGAACGATACTCGCTGCGGTTGATACTAAAAAAATAGACGATGACGTAATTGCCAACATCTTGACTTTGGATCCGTCTAAAGTAGAAAAAATAACATTGCTCCACGTGAACGATGAGAGGTTCGGAAAACACAATATTTCTGAATACGAAAAACAAACATTTGAAAAAGCCCATAGTATTCTTAAAGATCGTGGATTCTTAGTGGAGCCTCTGATACTTACAGGTGTGCCATTTGATGAGATCGTCAATGAATCTAAAAAAAGGAAAGTCTCTCTTATTGTCACAGGGGCAGGCAACAATCCTAAATGGAAAGATTTTCTCTTTGGTGAAACGGTGGAACGCGTTTTAGAGCTCTCTTCCCTGCCGGTTATGGTGTGCCGGAAAAACGATTCCGGACGCAATATATTCAGCAATTTGCTTATGGGTATTGATTTTTCCGAGGGATCTTACAATGCAGTGAAAGCCGTGAAAAATATAGCGGAACAGAAATTGGCTGAAATAGAAAAGGTAACGCTGCTTCACGTACATGAAAAGACAACGATGGATCTTCTCATGAGGTATGCTGCAAAAGAGCAGATCGACAGGGAAATATCTGTCGAAAACGAACGTCTGAAGGAAATGTCCGGCTCTATTGCTGAGCTTGGTATCAAAGAAGTAGATTTGATCATGCCCATTGGGAAACCTGCAGAGGAAATAATTAAAACCATTGAAAACACAGGTCCATCGTTAACAGTCATTGGGGCTCAGGGAACAGGAAGCTCTGCAATGTGTCGAGTTGGAGCTACGGCATTGCGGGTAGCTCAGTTTTCACCTTCTTCGGTTATGATAATTCCCACAGAGCCTGCAGATCTTGCTGTCTGCTGAAGATACTAAATCAAAGAAATAGGCGAATGATATGGCATCAATATCGATCTGATCAAAGAAACGGCTGGATCATGTAATTCTGAGGCAAACCGCCAATATGCCGTACTGCGTTAAGGGGTCGATCAGCCGGTCTGTGTAGTTCCTGGAACGCCCAATATCCAACAACCCCTATGTTATTCTCCCTTGTGCTTTCTCACAAAAGCCGCGAAGCCTTTATAGGTGTAGTCCTGTTTTCTGTCCATGTTAGGTTCCATTGTCCTGTAGAAGCAGACGGGGATCTCCTCTTTCATAAGGCATTCCTCGATGCATCCTGTACAGCCCTCGTCGCTGTTTGCCGGATTGTTGGGGCACTGATCGTCAACGCAGGTGCAGAAATGATTTTTCTTCATATCGTAAAGGCCTCCTTATTTATATAAATCAGGTAGACGCAGACAAAGAATACCATGCAGCCAAAGATATTGAGCGCGTTGACCAAAATTCGTTCTTTCATTATAAATCCCTCCGCTTTAATTTTGTTAAGCGTATTTTGCGTCATGAGCACAAATTTATAAATATCGCAACGTAGTTGTTAAGATGCCGAATATTACGTTTGTTTTCTCTTTTTGTATTTTTGCCTTCGTTTAGCAGGTTCCGGTGTGCTAACATATAAAAGTGAAAAAATGCGGAGGTGTTAATGATGGCGCCAAGAAAGTCACAGCTTGATTCTACGGACTGGAAGATACTTGCGGAACTGCAGGAGGACGCGCGCAAGACCTACCAGGAAATCGGCGATGCGGTGGGCATGACGCGCCCGGCAGTGCGTGAGAGGATACTGCGTCTGGAAGAGTCGGGCGTCATCACCGGTTACAGGACGGAGATATCCCCATCCGCCGCGGGTAGGGCACTGCATGCTATGCTCGTTTTCAAGTTCAGCCCCGACTCTGACTTTGACGGTAAAAAACCGAATGATGTGCTCATGCCGCTGCTCAACTCTTCATCCAACGTGGTACGCTACTGGGTCATATACGGAGATCTTGATTTCCTTATAGAGACGGCTTCGGCCACGAAGGAAGATCTGGATGCTCTTGTGAACAAGCTGCGCAACTATGGTTTCGTCAGGACCCATATAATAGTTTGGGCTGTGTCGCGGCCATACAGGGAGACGCGCTCGGAGGGCTGAGTCCTGCGTACGTTAAGCCCTTTATTCTCAAATTCGGATTACGGAGGTGTGATTTTGGACTCTTATCTCCTTTATGGAATAACGATAGTGTTGCTTCTGCTATCTTTTTTCAAAGACAGAAAAAAGACGCGTATGGCTCTAAAAAAGGGATGGAAAGCTTTTGACAACATACTTCCTGAATTTTTAGTGGTGATCTTGTTTGTTGGTGTCATGCTTGCTGTGCTTGACC
>JALOBM010000030.1 GCA_023228285.1 Candidatus Cloacimonadota bacterium
GTCTATGACAGCATTATCGCCGCCATCTCACAAGTACCGGATGTAAGCCCCTTTACCATGCCCGAAAACGAAGTGGAAGGCAAAAAATTCCCCATTTCCCGCTGGCAGACTGCAATCGTGGATGATCACACCATGTACAGCGGAGTAGCAAACATCTTTGCTGGAGGAGATTTCCAGCGCGGAGCAGCTACTGCCATCGAAGCGATTGCGGATGGTCGTATAGCAGCCGAAGCCATCAGCGAATACCTGCTGAAAGGAGAGTTGCCAAAAGCGAGATTTGTCTTTGACTCCAAAAAGGCAAAACGCGTGCAGGATGTATCCTACAAGGAATACGAAGGATTCAAGAAGAAAATCCGTGAGAAGATGCCGGAGATCCCTTTGGAGCTGGCTCAGAGCACTTTTAACGAAGTAGAAACCGGCTTCAGCGAGACTCAAGCCAGAGCAGAAGCTGCACGTTGCATCGAATGTGGTTGTCAGGTAAACACTCAATGCTCCCTCAGAAAATACTGTTCCGAATACGAGATAGATCCAGATCGCTTTATGGGTGGAATATCCCGCCATCCTATTGACTACAGCCATCCTTACATCATTCGTGATGCCAACAAGTGTATCAATTGTGCCCGCTGTATGCGTACCTGCTCTGATATCCAGGGCGCAAGCGTTCTGGGCTTCATATACAGAGGCTTCACAGTCGTGATGGCACCTGAATTTGGAGAGTCTTTAACTCAGACCAATTGCATGAGCTGCGGGAAATGCATCGAAGTATGTCCCGTGGGAGCGCTGGTGGAGCGTAATCTGCACTATAAAATGAATCCAGCTCCGAAAGATAAGATTAGGCAAAACTGCGCTTTGTGTGGTGTGGGCTGTGATATTTCAGTAGAAATCCAGGCTAGGGAAGTAGCGCGTATCACCACTCCAGATGAAGCCGGATTCAATGGCAAAAACCTCTGTTTCAAGGGGCGCTTTGGTTGGCAGGCCATCCAGAACAAACTTCAGAATCCTCTGATGCTAAAGAATGGCGAATACAGTCAGATCAGCTGGGGCGAGGCCTTGGATCTGATGCAAAGCGCACTAAAAGTATCGCGAAGCAGCAGTGTGGAAATTAGCCCTCACATCAGTCTGGAAGAAATGTTGGTGGCCAGTAGAATAGCCAATGCCTTGAATTGTGAACTAAGTGCGGACGCAAGTTACAGAGCATTTAGCGACAGGTATCTGGATATCAGCCCGAAGGTTAATCCACTTGAACGCCTAGCAGATTTCAATGAGTATGTACTGGTAGGGAGTTTAAACCGCACTCTACTTAGTATGCTCCGTTTGCAGCAGATGAAAGGGGAAAAGCTGATCCTGGTTGCAATGCCGAAAGATGACGCTTTTACAAAGTTTGCAGATGAGAGTTATCCCGATCTGAGCAAGCTGGAAGCCAAGGCCGGGCGCCTGTTTATCTACAACCAGAACCGCATTCCAGAGGGCCTTGCCGGAGAGTTGTGGAATCTTGCTGGTCAAAAGAATGTTATGCATACTACGGATTACATGAATCACAGCGGATTTGTGGCGCTTAATCCTCGTCCAATTTCTGAAGGTTCGCTTGATTTCAGTATCAGCTTCGGCTCTGCTTCATCTGCAGATGCCAAGTTCAAGGTGTGTGTAACATCATATAAAGCTGAAGCTTGCGATTGCCAGTTGATCCTTCCCGAACCCAGTTATCTGGAGCTGGAAGCGCATGCTATCGGTGATGGAGGCAAGCTCACACTGTTCCAGAATCCTCTCAGATCATCTCTGTTTGGCGAGCTCTCACGGCTGTTTTACAGCACAGGACTCATCTCTCCTGCAACAGCAGATATCCCGTATTGGAACAATCTTGCAGAAGAACTGATAAAAGAGCTGCAAGGATACACCCCACATAGCTTTAGTGGAGTAGATAAGGCAGATCTGAATGAGGTTGCTGTATCCGCAAACAGCCCTCTGGAGCTGGAGATCAGCAGATTGTACGAGATGAGAAAGAACCCCGTAAGCTTCTAGATAACACTAAGATATATTACAAATCCCGTCTTTCACGACGGGTTTTTTTATTTGGGTTGATTATCTCTCATCTCCAGGGCATTTGTCCAGCAAAGCTGTACGCACAGGCTGCAGCCCATGCATTTCTCTTCATCTACTGTGGGATAACCCTCATCATCCAGACTGATGGCCTGGTAAGGACAGCGGGTACAATTGCCGCACTGCACACAGAGTTCTTTGTCCCTCAGCGAACTGTGTTTGTACTTCGGTTTGATCTCCATAAAATCCCTAATCGGTTTGGGTTGCGCTATGCCGATTAACTCGCTCACGCTCTTGATGCCACGTTCCTGGAGCAAGTGACTCAGTCCGCTCTCCAGTTCATCGATGATTGTGTAACCATAGCGTTCCGGCAAAGTGCAAAACTGCACATTCCCCACTCCCAGAGCCAGGAAATTCGCCGCATCATGATGATTCATTGCACCACCGTTTCCGGAAATGAATACTCCCATGCTGCCGGCTCTGGCAAGGCTAAGATAGCTGATGGGCAATACCCCTTCGCCGCTCATACCCACGATGATGCCGTCATCCCATTTCCCTTGCCCATTACGGAAACCGAGGGAAGGGAAGGTGTTCGCCAAGGTTACGCCTGCTTTCTTTTCCGGATAGCGGTCAAACACTTCCTTTACCGCGCTGATGATGGGATAGATGGCTGTAACGGCTCCGGTTAGCTTAAAGAGTTTGGGAATCTCCGGATCGGATATTTGCATCACCCAATCGATGATCTTGGCAGTAAGAGCCGGATCTTGCGCTACGATGTCGCCTTGAGTACCGTCACCACCCTGAGGGCAGGATAATGAATACTCTATGCCCATTGCGCCTGCGGTTTCCAACTTTTTGGTGTTGGATTGCCAACCCGCTTTGTCGCTTTCATCGTGCCCGGTAACAGGTCCTCCCGTTGAGGCCATTGTGAGCCTATCTGGGTATTCTTTGACAAGCCGCGCCACTTCTTCGCACACTCTGTCGATGGGATGTTCGGACACATTATCGCAATTGGCGAAGGTCTTCCCTTTGTCGCCCCAAACAAACATATACTCGCTGGGTATGTGAATATCCAGATTGTCGAAACTGGTCTTCATGATGCCCCCCGCCCAGCCTGCTTCATAAGCGCTCTTCATCTGCTCGTAACCATCGGAAGGAGGAGCAGCGGAGAGGATGAAAGGAGAACGCATTTTGCGCCCAAAGAAATCTGTCTGTAGCGGCACGGGGAGCTTGTTCCAACCGGGAACCACATATGTGCTCTTAGTAGCTTTTCCTGGCTCAATATAGTCCCCCGCCTTGCGCAGATCCGCATCAATCTTGAAAGCAGTGTTTTTCCCCGCAGCTACCGCTTCCACCACTGTGCTGGGGCCATTTACCATGTCACCGGAGCTGTAGATGCCTTTGCCTTCTATCCTGAAAGCGGGGCGGTTACCCACAGCGATGATCACCATGTCGAATTTCCGAAATTGCTCGGAAGAACCTTCTTCATCCTTGATGCGAGAGGGATGAAAGCTTTGGCCGGGGGGTAAAACCACTGGACGTACTTTGATCCCCACCGTACGTTCTCCCTCGTTCACAATCTCGGAAATACGGGTGCGATGGCTGAAAAGTACGCCATTCTCTATCAGAATTTCTTTTTCGTCTTTTGTTAGTGGCATCTCGGCAAAGGTTTCCAATGTGATCATCTCCACATGTGCAGCTCCGGCCTGAGCGATAGTGAGGGCTTGATCCGCTGCAATGGCTCCGCCCACTAGAGCTACCTTTTTGCCTTTAAACAGGAAACATCCGGGTTGTTTCAGGATGTCCATGCCATAGATCGCTTTTTCATCACCGGGGATGTTCAGACGGATGGGATCGTTCAACCCTCCGGCTACTACCACTGCCGCGTAGCCCTGTTCAAACAGTGCTTTGGGATCGGCTACGCTTTGCTGATGATGTACGATATTGAAAGCTTCACTAACCCACATCAGATCTGCCATGAGCATACCTCTATCCAACCTTCCGGGAGGGATCAGAGCCGCCTGGCCGCCCAACTTGTCCGCATCAAAGATCTCCGGAGAATAGCCCAATTGTCGCAAGCTGACTGCGGTTCCTATCCCGGCAGGACCTCCGCCGATAATAGCGATCCTGATCCCCTTCTCCTGAGGCAAAATGAACTCAGGATTTGCACCCAATTCACGGGCCTTTTTGATGATGGTGGCTTGTACAGCGGGAATCTGGATGGGCGTATCGAATTTCTCGCGGGAGCATGCCGCTACACAATGGTGATCTGGGCAAACATCACCGCAAATCCCGCCCAAAGGATTGGATGCCAGGATGATGCCGGCAGCGCGCTTGAAGTCGGACTTTGTTCCGCCAGAAGCAGCCATCATGAAATCTGCCGGAGAGCAGTCGCAGGGACAGGCTGTTTTACAGGGTTTGGTGGCGCAATATTCGCAGCGCCGGATTTCGCTCATCAGTTGTGCATCGGATAAATACATATCTATCTCCCTTGAATACAAACAATTACATTATAAAGTAAGCATAAGGTATCTGCATCTGTTTGTCAAGAATTATCCCCCATTTCTCACAGACCAGATCATCGAAGGATTCGGCAGTAGAACGTGTTGCAGGGTGCCAGGCCAGTTTGCGGTGAATCCCGTAGTGGTAATTGAACTGGCTGGCATAGCCACTGGAGTGGGAGGTTGATTATCGATAGTGCTAAAAGATACAAGACCTCCCTACGTAGTAATCCCAGAATCATCCGTTGCATAAGCTCTTACATAATACTGTGTGCATGGAGCCAGGCCTGTAATGACCGAGCTAAACACATTGCCATTATTGTCTTTACCATTCCATACAATTGTTATTCTTTCGTTCATGCACCAAGGTTGTTACTAGCTGCCCTCTGCTATGCTTAAGCTGGATATTCATAAAGGGCAAGATTCTATTTCCACACTATGCGTACTATTCCAAGTAGTGCAGAAGCCGATATCAAGCCGTTATAAAGCAGTGGTCACTCGATGATAACACGATGATATCTGCTTCAGTACTCCTGAGGGAAAAGGGGGGGGAAGTTCAGATTGCCGGGATCCCCACGGAAATGCAAAGCGTTTTTGTGGGGTGGTTTCCGGGGTCCCCACGGAAATGCAAAGCGTTTTTGTGGGGTGGTTTCCGGGGTCCCCACGGAAATGCAAAGCGTTTTTGTGGGGTGGTTTCCGGGGTCCCCAAAGCTAAGCAAAGCGAAGGTTTGGGGTGAAGGGGACGTGTCGAATCCTATGGGCTTTCATGTAAGTCCATTTACATTATCCAAGTTCATAACGGAGTGGGTGAGCTTTATCTGATGATACCCAGGCGCTGTTGCTGATAGCTTTTATCCTGAATATGTTTCCACCAGTCTTGATTCTGCAGATACCAGGTCACAGTTTTACGGATTCCGGTTTTGAAGGTCTCACGGGGTTTCCAGCCCAGTTCCCGTTCGATCTTTCCGGCATCGATGGCATAACGCAGGTCGTGACCGGGACGGTCTTGTACATAGCTGATAAGTTCTTTGTAGCTTTTCAATGTATCAGATGGCGCCAGCTCATCCAGCAGGTCACAGATGATATGTACGATATCGATGTTTTTCATCTCGTTGTGTCCGCCGATATTGTAGGTTTCGCCTGTTTTTCCTTTGCGGATAATGCTATTGATAGCCTCACAATGATCCGCTACATACAGCCAATCGCGCACGTTCAAACCCTTGCCGTATACTGGCAGTGGCTTGTGTGCCAGGCAGTTCAGAATCATCAGCGGGATCAGTTTTTCCGGAAATTGATAGGCGCCGTAGTTGTTTGAGCAGTTCGAGATCGTTACGGGCAAGCCAAATGTCCGATGCCATGCCCTCAGCAGATGGTCACTACCGGCTTTGGATGCGGAGTAAGGAGAAGAGGGATCGTAGGGAGTATCTTCGGTAAACATACCGGTATCGCCCAGGGAGCCATATACTTCATCGGTAGAAACATGATGAAAGCGAAAGCTCTTTTTGGCTTCATCGCTCATGTTTTTATACAAGTCCAAAGCGGCTACCAAAAGAGTGGCCGTGCCCATCACGTTTGTCTGCACAAACTGCAGAGGACCGTCGATGGAGCGGTCTACATGAGATTCCGCCGCGAAATTCACGATGGTATCCGGAGTAAAATCCTGAAAAATCTTGTTAATGCGGGGAACGTCACAGATATCGGCCTGTTCAAAGAAATAGCGGTTTCCGCCGTAGCGGGCATCCAAATCTGCCAGAGATTCGGGATTACCGGCGTAAGTAAGCGCATCGATATTGAGTACCTTACCTTCAAAGGCGGGATCCTCAAAGAGGCAGTGAATGTAGTTTGCACCAATAAATCCGGCTCCACCGGTAACAATTACTTTTTGCATATTTACCTCAGTTTATCCAATAGTTTGGTAAGCCTTTCCAATTCTTCGGGGCTTTTGTATTCCAGGGTAATCTTTCCCCGGTCTTTGCTTTGCGTGACTTTCACTTTCAACATAAACAGCGAGCTCAGTTCTTGCTCCAGGCTTCGGGTGAAAGCAGTTTTGGAGGATGTCTCTTTCTTGTTCAACATACTCTGCACGAAGCTTTTAGCCTTTTCTTCCGCTTGCCTTACGGTAAGTTTGTATTTGATGATAAACTGCGCAAATTGGCTTTGATAATCCGGTTCCACTGCCAGGACGGCTCGGGCATGCCCTGCGCTGAGGCTTTCGGATGCAACCAGATTGATCACATCTTCGGGCAGTTTTAGCAGACGCAGACTATTGGAGATGGTGGTTCTCTCTTTTGCCATCACTTGAGCTATCTCGGAATGAGTAAGGCCAAAGTCTTCTGCAAGAGCCTGATAAGCGAGGGCTTCCTCGATGGGATCGAGGTCTTCACGCTGGATGTTTTCAATGATCGCCATCTGCAATTGCTCTTTTTTGGATACTGAGCGTATCACCACGGGAACAGAGTCCAAACCTGCCAACTTTGCCGCTTCCAACCTGCGTTCACCGGCTATCAGTTCGTAATCGCTGCCTTCACTTTTGGTAACGATCAAGGGTTGGATAATACCATTTTCCAGGATGGATTTAGCCAATTCCTGCAGTTTGGCGGGTTCAAACTTCTTGCGTGGTTGAAAGCAATTGGGGTGGATGCGCTCAATGGGCAGAGTGCCTATTCCGGCAGATATAGTCTCTGTTTTATCGTTGTTTGGGATCAATGCCGAAAGGCCGCGTCCAAGGCGTTCATTCATGTTTTCCTCTTCATTTGCTGCGCTCGATAACTTCGTTGGCCAGGTTCAGGTAACTCATGGCACCAGGCGAGCGGATATCGTATAGAAAGATGGGTTTGCCAAAGCTTGGAGCTTCGGTAAGCTTGATGTTACGCGGAATCACACTGCGAAACACTTTTTCCTTGAAATAGCGATGCACTTCCTTGGCTACCTGCATGCTCAGATTCACGCGTTTGTCAAACATTGTAAGCAGGATGCCAATGATGTTCAGGGCGGGATTCAGGTTCTTTTGAATCAGGCGGATTGTGGTGAGCAATTGGCTGACGCCTTCCAGAGCGTAGTATTCGCATTGAATGGGTACCAATACATCGCTGGAGGCTGTCATTGCATTCACCGTGAGCAGGCCCAGCGAAGGCGGACAGTCTATCAATATATAATCCCAGTCGTTCAAGACAGGTTTTAGGGCTTCTTTGAGCTTGTGTTCACGGGCAAATTCGTGAACCAGTTCGATTTCAGCACCGGTGAGATTGATGTTTCCCGGTACACAAAAGAGGTTTTGGGTGCTGGTAGGCAGGATGCAATCTGTAATTGGCACTCTTCCGATAAGGGCGTCGTACACCTGCAGTTCCACCTTGTCTTTGTCGATACCGACTCCACTGGTTGCGTTGCCCTGCGGATCAAGGTCTATGAGCAAGGTGCGTTTCTCCAGCACAGCTAAGGCTGCAGCAAGGTTCACGGTAGTGGTGGTCTTTCCCACACCGCCTTTCTGGTTCACAATCGTAATAATCTTTGCCATATAGTATCTTTATCAATCCTTTTAGCGTTTCATCAGATCTCGCTGGGCAATCTGTATCAATCTGCGCAAGCCCAAGCTTTCGTCCTCTATCTGCAGTAACTTTTCGTAGCGGATACCCTCCAGATCATCCATAGAGCGCGATTTGTACATCACCAGATGACCGGATGGCTTCAACAACCGTCTGAGCGGAGAATAATAACGCTCGCTCAGCGCAACCGCCCGGCACAATATGATGTCGAAGCTGGGTCGCCGTGCTACAAATGCGTAATCTTCCAAGCGGGCACACTCCACTCTCGTCCTGGGTAAAGATAGCGCTTCCACAATGTCATTTAGTACTTTGGTCTTTTTAGCAATGCTATCTAGCAGGATAAGTTCACAATCCGGGCTTACCAGCTTGATGGGAATCCCGGGTAAACCACCGCCGGAACCGAAGTCCAAAACGGTTTTATCCCTAAAGTCCAAACATTGGATAGCTAGAAGACTGTCAAGAAAATGCTGTATCCAATAGCTATTAACCGACATCTTCCGGGAGATCAGATTTACCCCCTTGTTGTGCTCCACCAGGAGACTGTGGTAGTATTCAAACTTCCCCATCAAGACGGGCACATCAGGTAGATCAAGCTTGATCAGATAGTCTTCAAATCTCTTTTTTTCCGGGTTCATTTGTTATCCTCCGGCAGGTTTCGGATTAAAGTCTGAATCAAAAAGGAGGGATCATCGTCAAAAGAAGCGATGGCCTCCTTTGCCTCTTCGCTTTGGTGCAGGCTGATGGATCTTGCCACCAGAAAACGCAGGCGTTCATTTGGGATATCCTTGTGTTCTAAAAGCATTGCAAGGCTTTCAGGGCCATCCATGTAAGCCAAAACTGCTATACAGGTTGCCAGGTAGCGCTCTGCAGACAGATGAGCGGCGATGACCGGCAAAAGACGTTGATCCCGCTTACCTGCCAGGAGTGAGATGGCCGTCTTTGCCTTCAGAGAATCGGGATCGCTGCTGTAGTTCAAAAGTGCGTCACAAAAAGCGCTGTCGGCGTCGCAAAGAGCTTGCAAGGCACGATACTCCAATCCGGATTGATTGGCAAGTTTGTGCTCCAGAATGTATGCTGAAGCCTCAGAGGCTCTGCTAAGCATGATTTCCCGTGCTTTACGCACGCGGTTTATGGCGTTGCCCACTTCCCATTCGGAAGCGGCGGCAAAGATATCTTCGATAGGAGCGTCTTCAGCAGGGGGAGCCAATTGCGTTTCGTCCTCTTCCACCGGCGGTGCGCTTACTACATTCAAGTTCAGATCTCTGCCCATGCCATAAGTGCCTTTGTACCAAGTGCTGTCGTTTGCGCAAGCGCTGTCGGGATACAGGTCTTCACCTCCAGCATCCAAAAAGATCCCCAGCCCTCCGGAATTGCGGCTGAAACCTGCAAAACCATAGTTTTGGGGCTCTTTACGCTCGTAGCGGTCGTTGCCCTGTTTATCAATAAAAATCCCCAGGGAGTTGGAAATTCCCAATCCGTTTCCGCCGTGGATGGAGTAGGCATCGTCTCCGGCGGCATCGATCAGCAGACCAAAGCCATAATCATGCCCGGCACCCTGTCCGGGACCATTACGGGAATAGTAACAGTCGTTTCCCGCCTCATCGTAGAGCATACCTGAAGCCATGTGGATACCCGAGCCCTGGGGATAGTAAACAGCATTGTAAATATCATTCCCGCTGAGATCCATCAGAATACCCGTGGCAAACCAATATCCCACGCCCTGGGCATATACTCCGCCCAAGTATTTGTCGTTTCCCGCTTCATCGAAGAGAAAGCCCAGACCGCCTGCCAAATCGGGACGCATGCCAAATCCCATGCCTTGTCCCATAGTACGGAAATCGTTTGGCATCAGAGGCGCATGATAGTATTTACCTCCCAGATAGTAAGTATCCGACCCAGCTCTGTCTGCAAGTAAACCTACTCCGTAGGTGCCGCCAAAAGCCTGAGCCATGCTGTATGCGCTGTAAGAGTCGTTTCCTTTGTTATCTTCAAGGCAGGCAATACCCAGTATTCCCGCACCTTGTGCGAACAATCCGCCTCGATAATTGTCGTTGCCAGCATTGTCCGTGTGCCACATACTTCCCATTACTGCGGAGAACGAGAAATCCGCCAATTGGTAGAAATCGTCTCCCGCATAATCTGCGCTAAAGCACAATCCTCCCCGGGCAAACAGGGAAGGTTCTGGGCAACTATACAGATCATTACCATTGAGATCCACCAAAATCGTAAAAGGATGCGTACGGGAGCTTTCGAGGGGAATTCGGTATATATCATCTCCATCGGGTTCCAGGATCATACAGAGCTGATTATTTGCCATATCCGGGATACTTACGGCAGAATAGCTGTCGTTTCCGGGGCTTCCGATGATCATGATGCCCCATTTGCTTTTGTAAACAATCTGTTTTCGGTTTTGGGGTTTATACTGGGCAATTCTGTCACGCAATTCCAGCATTGCCTTTGAAGAGGCGATAAGCGCTCCCATATCCATCTTCTCCATCATGGCAATGTAGCTGTCCATTTCCACGCTTTCCAGCCAGGGAAGGCCCTTTTTGGCAAAATAGGATTTATAGAAATCTTTATCCTCTTCTTCTAGCATCATTTGAATAAGAAATGCCAGCAAACTGTCGCTCTGAGCGGAACTGAGAGCGCTGAAGCACTTCTGATATATAGCATTGATGCTATCCAGGCATAGTTCAATATGCTTCAGGAAATCTTTGGGTTTGCGAATGCGGGGCATTTTGGGCAGATCAAACTGGTATGCAGTGCTACTTTTAGCCACATAACCAAAGTAATCCAGTATTTCTGCTTTACTATCGCTGTGCATTATCTGTTTCAATTCTTCCAGCTTGTCCGCCGCAGAGATACCTCCGCCCAGGATTTCCATGTGCCAATCGGACTTTGCTCTGCAAGCGGGATCCCAATCCCGGTGAAAAGCGGTGTGGGAAAGTGCAAAATCCTTTTGTGAAAGCATATCAGAGATCTGTTCCAATTCCGGTTGGCTAATAAGTCCTTGAGCATGCAGATAAGCCATATATCCCCCAAAGGGTATAAGCAAAACTATCATGATCAATACTCTAGCAATACGTGAAGAAATCATTTACACCTCATGGAGGCAAGACTAAATACACTGGCTGATATTGTCAAATGTTCTTTTATGCTTTGCCATTTTGCACAGCATCAGAACCCGGATAGGGGATAAACTCGGATAATGCGAATGGAGTTCAAGACACCTATGCTATCTATATCTATTAAAATAAGTTAAGAGGTGACTTGGACTTAGGGCAATGCATAGAATCCACACTAGATATTGAAGTCCATTTGATCATAAAACATATAGGTATACAATAAGATACATAAGGGCAAATGAACTCCATTTGATTATTCGAGCTAAACGAAAACCGGTATCCGCGGACACCGGTTTATATATAGACTCAAAGTAATAGTCTATTATTTCAGGCCTTCGGCTTTGGTGGCATCCTTCTTGGGGGTAATCGTGGATTCTTCCACGAACTGAATGATTGCCATCGGGGCGTTATCGCCTCTACGAAATCCGGCTTTGATAACTCTGGTATAGCCACCGTTGCGGTTAGCAAAAGCAGGAGCTATGTTGTCGAAGAGCTTTTTCACCAAGTCGCGGTCGCCGAGCACGCTGTAGGCAAGTCTGCGGGAGTGAACGGTATTGTTCTTTCCGTAGGTTACCACGCGTTCTACAAAGCGTCTCATTTCCTTGGCTTTGGCCAGAGTGGTATTGATCTGACCATATTCGACCATGGATTTGACGAGATTTCTCATCATCAGGCGTCTTGCATCGGTTTCACGTCCGAATTTTCTACCTTCAACTCTGTGTCGCATTTTTCACCTTCTTTTTGGGGCTTGGCACTGGTTTCCGGGGAGTGGTGGTTGCGGCTTTTTCAGCTTTGGCAGGTTTCGTTTCCGGTTCGGTTGCGGAAACGGCTGCAAGAGCCAATTCATCGGCGGGAATGATGCCGCGGCTGCGAGCTTCTTTTATCTTACGGTAGATGCTATCCACATCCATACCCAGTTCCAGATCGTATTTTTTAAGTTTTTGTACAATTTCTTCCAGTGATTTCTTACCGAAATTACGGAATTTCAGCATCTCAGCTTCTGTCTTCGAAACCAAGTCTCCAATAGTTTCAATCTCTGCCATTTCCAGGCAGTTTGCAGCACGTACTGTGAGTTCGATTTCTTTCACGCTCATGCGTAAGATGCGTTCTTTTTCTTCGAGATCGGGATCAAGATCTACATCGCGGATGTATTCAGGTTCGGTCTCAAAGAGACTGATTTTGGCTGCCATATCTTTGAGAATCTTGGCAGCAAGGAATAGAGCGATCATGGGTTCAATGGCGCCGTTGGAGTGAACTTCCAGGATCAGCTTGTCGAAATTCATACGTTCTTTAACACGCTGATGGCTTACGGTGAAATTCACTTTTAGAATAGGGGAATAGATGCTGTCTATGGGAATAAATCCCAGAGCTTTCCCTTCGGTATTCTGACGATCAGCAGACACATATCCGCGACCTATTCCCACGATCATTTCTATCTTCAGATCGATATCTTCAGTTACTTCCAGTAGATACAGGTCTTTATTGATAATCTTGACGTGAGCATTTTCCTGGATCATATTGGCAGTAATAATGCCTTTGCCTTTGTGTTCCAGAACAATGGTGCTTTCTTCCACGGTGGTGGATTCGATCACGAGTTGTTTGACCCGCAGAATCAAATCCAGATAGTCTGAATTAGTTCCGGGAATCGGAGTAAACTCATGATGCAATCCTTCTATCCGTATGAAGCGTACTGCAGCTCCCTGGATGGAGGACAACAGAATCCTGCGCAGGGTGTTTCCCATAGTGGTTCCAAATCCAGGTTCCAAAGGGCCGATTTCAAATTTGCCATAATTGCGGGAATACGTTTCTTTGTCGTGTTCCACAAATTCCGGCATTTGCAAGGGTTCAAGATACATCATATCAAACTCCTAAGGGTTTATTACTTGGAGTAGAATTCGACGATAAGACGCAGATCTACTGATACTGGAATCTCACTAGCGACAGGAATCTTATCAAAGCTGCCGCGCATGTTTTCTTTATCTACAGTTAACCAATTGTAGGGAGAAGTAGCTTCAGAGCGGTCGAGCGCTTCCACGATCATTTTCATGCCGCGGCTTTTGGGACGCACTTCCACGATATCGCCATCTTTCAACAGGAAGGATGGGATATCTACTTTTTTGCCGTTGATCATAAAATGACCATGATTGATGAATTGACGCGCCTGCATTCGGGTAGCGGCAAAGCCCATGCGGTAGATAACGTTGTCCAAGCGACGCTCCAACAATTGCATCAGGTTGTCACCCGTTACGCCGCCAGCCTTGGCAGCCTTTACAAAGTAGTTTTTAAACTGCTTTTCCATCAGGCAATAGGTGAGGCGGAGTTTTTGCTTTTCGCGCAGGTGAACCGCGTAATCCGAGAATTTACGACGCATCAGGTTGCCATGCTGCCCCGAAGGATATTTACGCTTGGCAAGGATGCGGTCGTATTTATTTGTGCCAAAGATGTTTTCGCCAAATCTGCGGCATACTTTTGCTTTTGGTCCGGTATATCTAGCCATGATTTCTCCTTATATCCTTCTGGTTTTTGGGGGACGGCAACCGTTGTGCGGAATCGGGGTTTCGTCCTTGATCATGGTTACTTTAATGCCTGCAGCATTGATAGCGCGGATGGAAGATTCTCTTCCGCCACCGGGTCCTTTAACGACAACACTTACTTTTTGGATACCCATTTCAGCTCCGGCTTTAGCAACTTCTGTAGCAGCCATCTGTGCGGCAAAAGGAGTACTTTTGCGAGAGCCTTTGTAGCCGACCTTGCCACCCGAACTCCAGGCAAGGACGTTGCCGGAACGATCGGTGAGCGAAACAATGGTGTTGTTGAAGCTGGAGTGCACAAAGATCATTCCTTCATCAAAGGAAAGGCGTACGCGTTTTTTCTTTGTTCTGATTTTCTTAGCCATGAATCATGCTCCTATTTCTTCTTCTTTATGGTGCTGGAACGGGGACCCTTGCGGGTGCGGGCGTTGGTGTGGGTTCTCTGGCCACGCACCGGAAGGCCGCGTTTGTGACGCAGACCACGATAGCTACCAATTTCCATGAGCCGTTTGATGTTCATGGCAACCTGGGTTCTTAAAGATCCTTCCACGATATACTCGTTCTGAATGATATCGCGCAGTACCTTTTCCTCATCCAAAGAGAGATCAGCGACTTTCTTCATAAAATCGACATTGGCTTTTTGGCATATCTCGATGGCCCGGCTTCTGCCGATGCCATAGATATAGGTAAGACCAATGAAGAGCCGCTTTGTCTTGGGAATCTCAATACCTGCAATATGTGCCAAGTTGGTCCTCCTTTCTTAACCCTGTCTTTGCTTGTGTTTAGGGTTAGAGCTGCAGATAACTCGAATAACGCCATGGCGTTTGATTATTCTACAATCTTTGCAGATTATCTTAACTGATGCTTTGACTTTCATTGTTATCTCCTTGCAATTCCCGAAGGAATAAGCAATTCTCTTATTTATAGCGGTAAGTGATTCTGCCGCGACTAAGATCATAAGGAGAAAGCTCAACTTTCACCTTGTCTCCGGGCAGTATTCTTATATAATGCATCCGCATCTTGCCGGAGGAATGAGCCAATATCTCGTGGCCATTTTCCAGCTCAACGCGAAAAGTAGTATTAGGTAGCGCTTCTGTAACCACGCCTTCCACTTCAATAACGCCTGATTTACTCATGAATCTTCCTTCTCTTACGCTTTTGTAAGTATCTCAGCTTCGGCATCGCTTATCAGAATAGTGTGTTCATAATGAGCAGAAAGGCTTCCGTCTGCCACCATAAACTCCCATCCCTTTTCGATTACGCGGTTTGTGCCGATGTTTACCATGGGTTCGATGGCCACAGTCATCCCGGCCTTCAATCGTGGGCCATATCCGGCCCGGCCGGTATTTGGTATCTGAGGCTCTTCATGCAGTTCACGTCCCACACCATGTCCGGTGAGGTCATCTGCGGCGTAGTATCCCTGAGTTCTGATGTATGAACCGATGGCGGAAGAAATGTCGCCAACTCTGGCTCCCGCAACAGCCGCACGAATACCAATCGCTAAAGCAGCTTCGGTAACTTCCATCAAACGGGAAGCTTCGCTGCTGATGCCACCGATCCCGTAGGTACGGGCTGCATCGCCATAGTAACCATCCTTGATTACACCGACATCGATGCCGATAATATCACCCTCTTCCAAAACTACTTTTCTGGAGGGAATGCCATGCACGATAACGCTGTTTGGCGATGTGCACAGGGTGCCGGGGAAAGGTTTGAGCCCCGGAATCTGATATCCCTTGAATGCAGGCCTGCCGCCGCGATTACGAATAAAGCTTTCCGCAAAAGCGTCCAGCTCCCAGGTGGAAATGCCCGGTTTCATCATCTCTTCAAGAGAATCGAGCAATTCGGCGATTATCTTACAGGCGGCTCTGATCTTTTCGATTTCGGAAGGTGACTTCAAGTAGATCATGCTTAGCTGCTGCGTCCTCTGAGCTTACCCTTTTTCATGAAGCCGTCGTAGTGACGCATTACCAGGTGTGATTCTATCTGCTGAAGAGTATCGAGAGCAACACCCACCACAATGATGAGTCCCGTTCCGCCAAAATAGAAAGGCAGATCAAAACGATTGCTCATGATCTCGGGCAGCAGAGCTACAAAGGCAAAGAAAACAGCACCCGGAAGGGTGATTCTGGTGAGCACACTATTGATGTATTCGGCGGTCTTCTTGCCGGGTTTTTTACCGGGGATATGACCGCCATACTTTACCATGTTCTCTGCCATCTCGGTTGGGTTCAGCACAATGGCTGTGTAGAAATAGGCAAAGAAGATAATCAGCGCAACGTATAAAATGGTGTACAGAGCTGCTCCGGGGGACAACCAACGCTGGAGAGTAACCCAGAAGCCGCCGCTGCTTCCGAAGAAGGCAGCTATAGTAGCAGGAAACATCAGCACACTCTGTGCAAAGATGATGGGGATCACGCCAGCAGTGTTCACGCGCAGGGGAATGTAGGTGCTTTGTCCACCATATACTCTGCGTCCTACAATACGCTTTGCATATTGAACCGGGATCTTACGGGTAGCTTCGGTTACAAAGATAACTGCAGCCGTAACTGCCACCATGAGGACGATCGCAAAAATAGCTTTCCAGGCATAAGTGGGATCTGCGGCAATTTTTTGGAACATCCGGATAAAACCTTCCGGATAACGAGCGATTATACCTGCAAAGATGATGAGCGAAATACCATTACCAATGCCGTTTTCGGTGATCTGCTCACCCAACCACATTACTATCATGGTACCCGTTACCAAGGTTACTATACCGGTGAAATGGAACAGAAATCCGGGATGCGGAACCACTCCACCACTGAGGTTTGTAAGCCACAAAGTGATGGTGATGGCATTGAAGGCACCTAAGCCTACCGTGCCATAGCGGGTTATCTGATTCATTTTCTTCTGTCCTTCGGCTCCTTCTTTACGAAGCTTCTCGAAATAGGGAATAATGCTACCCAACAACTGGATCACAATGGACGCCGTAATGTAAGGCATAATTCCCAAGGCAAACACCGAAGCACGTTCAAAGTTTCCACCCACGAAGAGATCGAGCAATCCAAACAGAGTGTTTCCACCCTCTCTGGCGCCTTCAAAGAATGCACGCAGCGCAGTGGCATCCACACCGGGTATGGGCACAAAACTGCCCATGCGGTACAGAACCAGGAAGAGCGCTGTGAACAGGATCTTCTTCTTCAGGTCCGGAATCCGGAACATGTTTGTAATAGTCTTCAGCAAATTAAACTACCTCCGCCTTGCCGCCGTTCTTCTCGATGAGCGCTTTAGCGTTTTTGGAAAAAGCGTTCGCTTTGATATGAACAGCTTTGGTGAATTCTTCAGTAGTTCCGGCCAGTACTTTCACCGGAGCTTTAGCTTTTTGACCTTTAGACGGGATCAAGCCCATTGCTTCGAGCTTGGCGATGTCGAAATCGGTCTCTTCCAAACCTACCAGACGGGAGAGGTTTAGGCTACGATAGCCCTCTCGGAAGATGTTTTTAAATCCGCGCTTGGGCAGACGGCGGTTGATAGGCATCTGACCACCTTCAAAGGAAGCTGGAACATTGCCACCGGCACGGGCCTTATTACCTTTGTGTCCACGACCGGCCTGATGACCGTATCCCGAACCCTGACCCTTGCCCAGACGTTTTTTGTTCTTCCTGCCGGCTGGTCTGCCAATATTGGTGAGTGTTAACATTGTTATTCTCCCTGCACTTCTTCTACTTTTAGCAGGTACGATACTTTGTTGATCATACCGCGGATCACGGGGTTATCTTCGTGAATCCGGCTGCTGTTGAGTTTGTTCAGGCCAAGGGATTTTACAACCCTCTTGTGCGCTTCAATACGATTTATGGTGCTGCGGATTAGGGTAACTTTTAGCTGTTTCACTTCTCCTCCCTGCCGGTGAGCTGAGCAACTGTTTTATTGCGCAGACGGGCTACATCGGAGATGGTGCGCATGGATTTGAGGCCAAGGATGGTAGCTTTCACCACGTTCGTGGGGGTGTTACTGCCCAAAGACTTGCACAGGATGTTTTGGATCCCGGCGGCCTCAAAGATGGCACGGGTAGTGTTCCCCGCGATTACTCCGGTACCCGGAGAGGCAGGTTTTATCATCACACGGCTGGCGCCAAAACGTGCTACGATATCATGGGGCACGGTTCCTTTCACGATTGGTACATGGAACATGCTTTTCACGGCTTTTTCTTTGGCTTTACGAATCGCATCCACGATCTCGTTTGCCTTGCCGCTGCCCACGCCAACGTTTCCAGCCTTGTCTCCCACCACCACTATGGCGGAAAAGGAGAAATTACGGCCACCTTTTACAACTTTTGCCACGCGCTTGGTATCGATAATCTTCTCTACCAGGGTTTCTTCTTCAAGATTCTGATTGTGTTGGTAATTCAAGCTTTCCTCCTGTTTAGAACTCAAGCCCGGCTTTGCGGGCGCCATCAGCCAGAGCTTTCACTCTGCCGTGATACTTGTATCCGGCACGATCGAAGGCGATGGTTTTGATTCCGGCTGCCAGAGCTTTTTTGCCAAGTGCTCTGCCAACTTCATGACTGATCTCAGTCTTGGTTTTGGCTTCACCAGCAGAAAAATCTTTGGCTTTGGAAGACATCGAGCATAGGGTGATCCCTTTGCTATCGTCGATAATCTGCGCGTAGATATATTTATTTGAACGAAATACCACGAGGCGGGGCCGTTCGCTGCTGCCTGATATGCGTTTGCGGATTGCGGCACGGCGTCTGGCGCGTAGGGAACTCTTTATCTTACTATTAGATTTTATCATTTTACATTACCTCTTATTTGCTTCCGGCTTTTCCGGCTTTGATGGTAACGTGTTCATCATGATAGCGAACACCTTTACCTTTGTAGTTTTCCGGAGGACGACAGCCACGCACTTCAGCGGCAAACTGACCAACCAATTGTTTGCTGATTCCCTCGATGTTTATGATGGATGAGAAATCACTGCGGCCGCCTTTGGAACGCGGCACAGCATTGGCTTCCACCTTCAGTCCGGCAGGAATGCGCATCAGGATATCGTGTGAGTATCCCAATGTAAGCTTGAGCCATGGGCCCACCACTTCTGCACTGTAACCGGTACCGATCACATGGAGAGTCTTTTTGTAGCCTTCGCTTACACCGGTAACCATATTCTGGATCAAGGCGCGGGAAAGGCCATGAATGGCGCGTAGGTTCTTGGTTTCGTTTGCGCGTTTTACGCTAAGTACGTTTTCATTGAGCTCGAGGCTGATTCCAGGCATCAGGGTATAGCTGAGTTCGCCCAGCTTACCTTTTACGGTGATTGTGTTGTCTTCAATCTTTACATTCACATCGGAGCTAAGTTTGATAGGTGATTTTCCTATGCGGGACATAATTTCCTCCTACCAAACACGGCAGACATACTCGCCGCCAACGTGGTTGAGTCTGGCATCGCGATCCACCATCACTCCCGAAGAAGTGGATATCACCGCACAGCCAGTGTTGTTGTACACGCTGGGCAATTTGTCTGCTTTGACGTAAACACGTCTTCCGGGTTTAGAAACTCTTACTAATCCTTGCATTACGGGTCGTCCGTCATTTGTGTAACGCAGAATTACCAATATACGCTTGTAATTGAATTTGTGCTCCGGATCTTTGTCTAATACCTGAAAGCTATTTACAAAGTTTTCCTCAGCAAGGATCTTCACCAGCGCTTCTACTATTTTGCTGTGATTGACGATCACTTGTGAGTGTCCGGCACGATATGCATTGCGGATTTTGGTCAATGCATCAGCTATCGGATCAGATACGCTCATTTATATCTCCTTAGGTTTTACCAGCTACTTCTGGTGATTCCGGGGATCTGTCCCTCGGAAGCGTATTTGCGGAAGCAAAGGCGGCACATGCCAAAGTGGCGCATGAATGCACGCGGGCGGCCGCAAATCTTGCAACGGTTGTACTTTCTTACATTGAACTTGGGAGTTCTTTGTTGCTTGATGATCAATGAGGTCTTTGCCACAATCTCTCCTTATTCGGCTCTTTGGAACGGCATGCCAAGCTCACGCAGGAGCTGACGGCATTCTTCGTCGTTGTGAGCTGTGGTTACTATGGTGATGTTCATACCGCGCACGGCATCCACTTTGTCAAACTCGATTTCGGGGAAGATGGTCTGTTCTTTGATACCAAAGGAATAGTTACCTCTGCCGTCAAAAGAATCATTCTTGATCCCACGAAAGTCGCGAATTCTGGGAATGGCGATGGAAGTCAGCCGATCGAAGAATTCATACATGATCTCATCGCGCAAGGTCACCTTGCAACCGATGGGCATTCCCTGGCGCAACTTGAAGTTCGATATGGATTTGCGAGCTTTGGTAACCAAGACCTTACGGCCGGTGATCTGCTCCAAATCCTTTACTGCATTATCCAGTATCGCTTTGTTTTGAGTGGCACTTCCCACGCCCATACTAACTACTATTTTGACCATTTTAGGAACCTGATGAGGATTCTTGTAGCCAAAATGCTTGGTAAGGGCTGGAACTACCTGGCTCTTATATTTCTCTTTGAGTCGGTTCATTGTTGTTGCTCCTTAGTTTACAGCTCGTCGCCGGACTTTTTGCAAACGCGAATACGGCGTCCTTCACGAACCTGGATCACGGGTTTTGATACCCCACCCAGTTTCTCGTTGAAAAGCATCACATTCGAAGCATTGACCGGAGCTTCTTTGGTGATGATTCCGCCTTGGGGATTGCGCTGACTTGGCTTGGCGTGTTTTTTTATCAGGTTTACTTTTTCCACAATCACACGACCGGTTTTGGGATAGGCTCTCAATACATGTCCTTTCTTGCCTTTGTCTTCACCGGATATGACCACTACAAAGTCACCTTTTTTGAGATTCAGTTTCTTTTCCACGCATCCTCCTACAATACTTCCGGAGCAAGGGATACAATCTTCATGTATCCGGCTTCACGCAGTTCGCGAGCCACTGGACCAAAGATGCGGGTACCCTTGGGCTCGAGTTTATCATCGATCACTACAGCGGCGTTGTCGGAAAAACGGATGTAAGATCCGTCCGGACGACGTACTTATTTGGCAGTACGCACGATCACGGCTTTCTCGACAGCACTTTTTTTCACTTTGCCGCCTGGAGTAGCGGATTTGATGGCTACCACGATCACATCGCCTACGGTGGCATACTTGCGTTTGGAGCCACCCAAGACTTTGATGCACATGGCTTTTTTAGCGCCGGAGTTATCGGCGATATTCAATATGGTTTGTACTTGAATCATTCCCAAACTCCCTTATTTACTTCTCTCTACAATCTTGTGCAGAGTCCAGCGTTTACGGGCACTTAGCGGACGTGATTCGCGAATCTGTACGATATCACCTTCGCGGGCCTCGTTGTTTTCGTCGTGAGCCATAAACTTCTTATGGCGGCGGACGGTCTTTTTGTATAGCGGATGGATGTATTGGCGTTGAACGCGAACGACGATGCTTTTGTCGTTTTTATCCGAAACCACCACACCCTGTTTGATCATTCTACGTGTGTTTTCCACTTTCACCTCAAGCCTTTAGCTCTTTTTCTTTGATGATGGTGAGTATCCGGGCAATCTCGCGTTTGGCGATCCGGATGCGGTCTGTGCGATCGAGCAGGTTTTTGGCTTTTTGAAAGCGCAAGTTAAAGAGCTCGATGCGGAGTTCTTCGATTCTGGCCTGCAGCTCGTGGGTGCTGAGGTCGCGTATTTCGTCGATCTTCATAATTCCACTCCTTCACGGGCAACCATACGGGTTCTGATGGGGAGCTTGTGGGCGGCCAGACGCATGGCTTCTTTGGCTGTGGCAAGGTCTACGCCTTCGATCTCAAACATTACACGACCGGGACGAACTACCGCCACCCAATATTCCGGGGCGCCTTTACCTTTTCCCATACGGGTCTCTGCCGGTTTACTGGTAATGGGTTTGTCCGGGAAAATGCGGATCCAAACCTTACCAACACGTTTCATGTGACGAGTGATCGCAATACGAGCAGCTTCGATCTGGCGGCTGGAGATGAAAGCATCATCCAGGGCTATCAAGCCATAATCGCCAAAATCGACATTGCAGCCGGTCCAAGATAGACCGTTGCGTCTGCCCTTCATCATCTTGCGATGTCTTACTTTTTTTGGTGCTAACACTGCTCTCTCCTTATGACAATATGTCGCCTTTGTAGATCCACACTTTGATGCCGATCACGCCGTATGTGGTTTGTGCTTCCACAAGGGCATAGTCTATATCAGCACGAATAGTGTGGAGCGGGGTGCGTCCCTGTTTGTAACGCTCGGTACGCGCGATTTCTGCGCCGCCAAGGCGTCCGGAAACCTGAACTTTTACTCCGAGAGCGTTGTCTCTCATCACATTACGTATTGCCATTTTCATCGCACGGCGGAAAGAAACGCGTTCTTCCAGCTGGCGGGCAATCTCTCTACCCACAAGGCGGGCATCCAACCACATCTTGTCGATCTGTTCCACGTTGATGGATACAGCGACCGGGGCAGGGCGGTTTTTGTTTATCAGTATGTTCAGCTCGCCACGCAACTTCTCGATATCTTCACCTTTCTTACCGATCACCAAACCGGGGCGGGCAGTAGAGATATCTATCTGAATGGAGCTGGTCTTCCGGTAAATCTTGATCTTGGAGACCATTTTATCGGCCAGACGCTTCTGAATGTAGCTGCGTATTTTTATGTCTTCCTGGAGAGAATCCACATAAGACGAGCCTTGAGCAAACCAGATGGAATCGGTGTCTTTATTTACGCCGATGCGGTACAGAATGGGGTGTATTTTTTGTCCCAAGGTATTCCTCCTATTCTAAAGTCTGGATCTCCAGGGAAATATGACAGGTCTGTTTCCTGATCTCAAATGCTCTTCCCTGAGCTCTTGGCATGAATCTTTTCATCTGAGGACCCTCATCGGCCATCGCCTGGCTTACATAAACCTGGTTGAGGTCGATCTTGGGATCCTTTACCTGGGCGTTGGCTATTGCTGAATCCAACACTTTACTAACAATACCAGCCGCTCTGCGACGTGAGAAACGCAGGATGTTTTGGGCTTCGCTTACACGTTTGTAGCGAATGGTGTCCAAGACCAGTCTGGCTTTGCGGGCAGAACCACGAGCGAAACGCAATTTTGCTGTTGCTTCCATTTCTTATCTCCTATCTGCCTTTTTTCTTCTTTTCTTTATGGCCACGGTAGGTACGTGTGGGTGAGAATTCACCAAGCTTGTGCCCCACCATGTTCTCCGTTACGTACACGGGTACAAATTTATGACCGTTGTGAACGGAAAAAGTATGACCGATAAAGTCCGGAGTTATCACCGAACGACGGCTCCAGGTCTTGATCACGCTTTTCTTGTTATCGTCATTGAGGACTACAACTTTCTTCATCAAGTGATCGTCAACGAAGGGGCCTTTTTTAATTGAACGTGACATATCTATATCCTCACACTATCTCTTTTTAACCGCTTTCACGATATACTTATCGGAATACTTGCGGGTTTTGCGGGTTTTTCCACCCTTGGCAGGTTTGCCCCAGGGGGATACGGGATGTCTGCCGCCGGATGATTTCCCTTCACCGCCACCCATGGGGTGATCAACCGGGTTCATTACCACGCCGCGAACGGTGGGGCGAATTCCCATCCAGCGTTTACGCCCGGCTTTGCCAATTTTGATCAGAGAGTGATCAAGATTGCTTACCTGGCCGATTGTGGCAAGGCATTCCTTGCGGATCAGGTGCACATCATTGGAGGGCATCTTCACATGAACGTAGTCACCATCTTTGGCCACTACTTGAGCAAAGGCGCCGGCACTGCGAGCGATCTGGCCGCCACGGCCTTTCTTCAGCTCGATGTTGTGAACCACGCTACCCAAAGGTATTCTATCCAGGGGGAGAGCATTGCCTACCGCTACTTCTGCTTCGGGACCGCTCATCAGCTTGCTGCCCACTTCCAATCCGTCGGGAGCAATGATGTAGCGCTTTTCGCCGTCAACATAGTGCAGTAGTGCGATGCGAGCAGTGCGATTGGGATCGTATTCGATGGAGGCAACTTTGGCCGGAATACCGATCTTATCACGTTTGAAATCTATAATACGGTAGTGCTTACGGTGTCCACCGCCACGATGACGGCAGGTGATGCGACCGCGGTTGTTACGTCCACCGGTTTTCGGCTTGGGTTTCAGCAGAGATTTTTCCGGAGTGGAGGCGCTAATCTCATTAAAGCTATAACCCGTGCGATAGCGGAGGGAAGGGGTAGTAGGTTTATAATGCTTAATTCCCATTTTTATACCTCAAAATCGGCTATTTTGTCGCCTTCGCGCAGGGTTACGATCGCCTTCTTCCAATCCGGGCGCTTACCATTGTATTTGCCCAAACGTTTTGGCTTGCCCATCATACGGATGGTGTTTACTGCCAAAACCTTCACTGCAAAGATGTGCTCGATGGCTTTGGCGATCTCAATCTTATTGGCATTTATCGATACCTTGAAGGTGTAGATATTGTCTGTAGCTACTTGTGTGCTGCTCTTCTCTGTGATGATGGGAGCTATAACTATATTACGCGGATGTATCATGAGCTGAATACCTCCTCTACTTTTTTCAGTGCATCATCGCTTAAGATGATGTAGCTGCTCTTCAGAATCTCATAAGCATGCAGTTGCTCTGCGCGATCGGTCATCACGTCCGGCAGATTGCTGAAGCTTTTAACTGTAGGAAGGTGATGTCCATTGGTAACCACCAGTTTGCGGCCTCTTTCAGGAGCCACTTTGGCAAGGATTTCCAGAGCTTGCTTGGTGCTGGCTGTGTCGAAATTGAGACCTTCGATGATGCAGATGCGGCCGTTGCGCGCCCGATCGGTAAGGGCAACCTTCAGAGCCATACGCTTCTTGGTACGCGGAATGGGACGGGTCCAATCTTTCGGGTAGAGCGCAAAAGCCTTGCCGCCATGTACGCGGACGGGTGAACGGCGGGTTCCCATGCGGGCATTACCGGTTCCCTTCTGTTTGAAAAGCTTCTTCGTGCTGCCTTGGGTCATGGAGCGATTCTTTTTTTGCACTGTACCTTGACGCTGATTGCTGAGATACATAGTAACAACTTCGTGCAATAGCACTTTGGGAGAGTTTACATCCACGTCGAATACGGAAAGCGGAAGTTCCACTTCTCCGATCATCTCACCTTGGATATTATATTTTTTTGCTTTTACCATTTGTCTCCCCCTACTGTTCCTTATGTAATACTACTAAGGAATTGCGATGGCCGGGTACAGCACCCTTGACCATTACCAGGTTCCGCTCGGCATCCACTTTCACCACGTCCAAATGACGCGTGGTTACATTGGCATTGCCATGTTGTCCCGCCATTTTCATACCCTTGAACACGCGTGATGGCTGGGCACATTGACCGATGGAACCGGGGCCGCGGAACGATTCGTGGGAACCGTGGGTAGCGATGAATCCGCCAAAACCATGACGCTTCATCACACCGGTATAACCACGACCTTTGGATTTTGCGGTAACAGATACTGTCTCACCCGCACCAAACAATGTGGCGTCCAGAGCATCACCAGTGTTATACTGATCGAGCTGCTGGCCGAGGGCGGGGCGAAATTCTCTTACAAAACGGTAGTTTGCACTGCCGTATTTCTTGAAATGTCCCAGCATGGGCTTTGACACCTTACGTTCAGGTATCTCTTCAAAACCCACCTGGATGGCATCATAACCATTGGTTTCGATTGTACGTTTACAGATCACTTTGCACGGACCGGCTTGTATCACGGTAACCGGAATCACTTTGCCGCTCTCGTCAAATATCTGAGTCATACCTATTTTCTTTCCGATAAGTCCGATCATGCTTAGCTCCTGGTATTTGCCTTGATCTCCACATGAACTCCCGCAGGCAGACTGAGCTTCTTCAAAGCATTGGTAGTCTGCTGGGTAGGATTCATGATGTCAACCAAACGTTTGTGAACCAACATCTGGAATTGGTCTTGAGATTTCTTGTCGGTATGGGGTGAACGTAAAACCGTGTATATTGTACGATCTGTAGGCAGCGGGATTGGCCCCACAACCTTGGCGCCAGTGTTACGTGTGCTCTTCACGATCTCCGCGACAGATTGATCCAATAAACGATGGTCATAAGCTTTCAACTTAATCCGAATACGATTTTCCTGTTTACTCACTGGAACCTCCACTATTTGGGCAGATTTCACCTGAAATGCACACGATATGCTGGATACAGCTCCGCCTCGCTATCAAGTGGATATGCCGCTGGCTTGTTATTAAATTATTCAGACTGCCGCCGAAGCAACAGCCACCACGATACTCACAATGAGTATCCTGATAGTAGGATATCATTATTCCTCCTAAAGAACTATAAGCCCCTGCTAAATATGGGACTTGTGCTTCACGCTCAAGGCGCTTTTACTATGTTTGTACACAAGAATTTAGATGTCCAAATCTGTCAATCCATTTTTTCTAATTGATTCGAATCTTCGGATTGAGACTGTTC
>JALOBM010000106.1 GCA_023228285.1 Candidatus Cloacimonadota bacterium
TATTTCATTTTCCTATCTTGGACACGTGTGAGTAAATTACGGTTGAGAGGTCAATTTGTCAAATAAATCACTGATGACCTCGGACTTTTCCTCGGATGTGCATAAATATTCGATAAATTGAAGATACCCTTTCCTAAGTTAATTTTTTCATTAAGGAGAATCAGGTACTACTTTCGCAAAGCTAAAATCCTGTTAATTCAATCGACTACTTAATTTAGGATATTTGATTATCCTATTGAATGTATAATGTCAGTTAATATTATTCTAGACAGGTACGGAAGACTTGGCGCTTACTCTTGACTGTACAAGATTAGTCAGAATAACGAATAACAAAAAATAATAAGCCTGTTCAAATGCAATATCTAAACAAGCTTAGTCGAATATTACTTGATTTATGAAAAATTCGGGGATAAACTATTCAAACACACCTTTTACTATAGTATCTCCGTTTACAACCATTTTTTGTCCTTTTGCAATTACTGTATGGAGTTTAAAATTTCTACTTACCAATAGAAGATCTGCATCAAAATCTTCTTTAATCTTACCTTTTCTAGGAAGATTTAATGTGTTTGCTGGGTTTGTTGAAACGACAGAGATTGCATCTGAGATATTAACACCTTCTTGTTGTACCATGTCACAAAATTCTTCCCACATCGCTTTTACAGGAGAAATCAGCATTTGTATACTGCCATCCGATTTGGGCACTCCCATAGAACCATTACCATCTGAACTCATAGTAATTTGTTCCACTGGCACACCTTTATCAATAAGAATTGCAACTGCCTTTGAAGGCTTTACAGCGCCTCTGAAATGATATTTTTCTGATATACCCGCAGATAGGTCGACATTTCCACCGGCCAAGCCAAATAAAACAGCCTCATTGAATAGTCCTTGTGAACGATTCAAATGTGTTGGTATTATTTGAGAAAGTGGTATTTCAGTCATCTCTATTATTTCTTTAATTTTTTTTAATCCCGTTGTGGGCGTACCAAAATGCACCATTACTTTCCCGCTTTTCCCACCTACAATGCCGCCAACTCTTGAGGCGGATAATGTTTCGATTAATGCTTTGGCACCAATGTTAGAAGATCTGTGATCAGAGTATGCTATTTTTAAGCCCACAACTTTCTCAAGCATACAAATATCTAGCGAGATATTCTCTGTTATGGTAGGCGACGGAATTTGATAGGAACCTGTAAATATCCACGTAGACATACCCTCATTTTCCAACGCTCTGGCTTTCATGTATAGATCACGTAAAGAACGTGTTATTCCGTCCGTACCTAACAAACCAATAGCGGTTGTAATGCCAGCTTTTGTTAAATCCGTTAATTGCAGTGGAGGTGTCCTGAACTGGGGAGAGCACTCTCCACCAGCACCATTAAAGTGTACGTGCATGTCAACAATTCCAGGCAAACATATCATGTTTTGTGCGTCAAAAATATCTACATCTGGAAAGATTTGTTTTAGTGAATCAATATTTATTGCATTAGATATCCTAGATATTTTATCATCTATCAACAATATATCTTTTTTGCCTAAATATTCTGGTGAGTAGATCTCTACAGATTTTATAACAGATACACCCATTCCATAGCACTCCTTTCTAAGGTACTGGTTTATTAAATATCCACCGATTTCTTATCTGAAGGAAGTTTTCTCCATATTGCTGTATTGGTGAACCCGTAAACCCATGCAAATAGGAATCCTGTATAGCACATTATTGCCCAAGGTAGAAGCTGCAAAGTAGGAACTTCTAGTAGCGTAGTAAAATATATACCTGCAGCAGACCAAGGGACAATTGGAGTAATTACAGTAGCGGAATCTTCGAGGGTACGCGATAAAACTTTTCTTGGGATTCCCATCGTATCAGCCAATTCCTTATACATTGTGCCAGGAATTATAATACCAAGATACGAATTACCTGTTCCTAGTATAGTTAGTATTCCAGTTAAAGAAACAGAAAATATGAATTTCCCCGTGCTGTTCCGGATAAATTTATTACGTAGAAAATCTGAAATTTTAGTTATAGCTCCTGAATATTCCAACTGACCTGCAAATATATATGCACAAAAAACGGTAAGGATGGCATAACTCATAAACATTATTCCTCCTCTATTGAGGAGTTTATCTATATTAGCAACACCTGTGGAAATTCCAGGGCCACTTGCCATTACTTTTATAATATCAACTAAAGATGTCCCCTGCATCATACACAGAGGGAATGCCGCTAATGTTCCTATCCATAGAACCGGGAGAGTTGGCACACCTCTAAATGATAAAAAAAGTACTATAAACGGCGGGATAAGAGAAATAGGAGTTAGCACGAAATTTTCTTCTAAAACATTGGTAATTTCGTTGATATTCGCTAAGTCAACGCTACCGCTCGCATTTATTCCTACAATGGCATAAACAATAAGAGTTAACAGATAAGCAGGTAAAGTCGTATACATCATTGATTTTATATGATCTATAATGTCCACTTCTGCAGTTGCTGAAGCTAAAACAGTTGTGTCTGAAATAGGGCTGATTTTGTCTCCAAAGTAACATCCAACGACCACTGCACCAGCTGTTGCAGCACTTGAAACCCCCAACCCTTGCGCGATGCCCATAAAAGCGATACCAAAAGTAGCAGCCGAGCCATACGAAGTGCCAGTTAATATTGAAGCAATACTACAAACAACAGTAACTGCAACTAAAAACCATCTTGGGTTTATTATGTGTAACCCTGTCCAAATTATATACGGAATTGAGCCGCCATTCATCCACACAGCAATAAGTGGGCCTACTGACAGCATTAGTAGAAATGCTCCTGTCGCTTTAGCGAACATTGGCACAACACCATCATTAAATGAGTCGGACCACGGTATACCATAATAAAAACAGAATATGGCCGATGTAACCATACTAACTAACATAAGTAATATCATTGTATCAAAACCAAATTTCAATCGTCCTATCATGACCATCGCCAAGATTAATGCAAAAATCATAAATGCGCCAAAAGTACTTACCGTTCTCTTCTTCAATTCTACTCCCCCTTCAAAATTGTTGTATTAAACGTATACTATAATAACATAAGATATGCATAATATCAAATATGCATCCATTACATAGCTATGTATTTTAATTTTTTATATTTGCATCCAAAGTAGAAAAATTGCATTCAGATATGCCGCTGTTTTCCAATAACACATCGGCAATTTTTAAAACCAATTTATAGGAGTTGTTAGCATATAAATTTCTATTGCAAAAATTGCTTAGGAGGTGGATTGCAACATCCTGTCTTTTTCCCGCATACTAAATAAAGATAACCATTATCACAAGATTTACCATTGCCTGTGGTGCTTTTTGGGTATCTCCCACGATGTGTTGACTCTAATCGAATCTTTATAGGTGAGTATTGCGCACCCATGAACCCTTAGTTCCGCAACACGCGAGCCCAGTGTCACGTTTATTATGAGCCCAGCATGACGCTCTGGGTGAGCCCACCGTTTCGGGGTCCATAGTCCCATTATTTTGTACTCTTCAGATATGCGCACATAGTGCGTAAATATCTTTAGAGGAGGTCATTTCAGATGACCATCTACAGAGAAATACTCAGACTTCGTGACGAAGGGAAAGTGAGCCAACGGGATATTGCTGCAAGCTGCGGGTGTGCGCACAGCACTGTTAAAAGGGTGCTTGCTCGCAGCAGAAAACTCGGTCTTTCTTTTGAGACAGTAAAGGAGAAGACTGACGAGCAGATCATGAGGCTGCTTTTTCCAAAGAAGCTGCCACGCAACATCCACCAAGAGCCTGACTACGCCGAAATGCACAGCGAACTCTCCAAGAGCGGTGTCACCATTACCTTGCTTTGGAACGAGTACTGCGACAAGTGTAAGGCAAACGGCCAGATCCCGTACATGCACTCTCAGTTCTGCAAATGCTACCGTAAATACGTGACAGAAAAGAAACTTTCATGGCATGCGGTCCACAAACCGGGCGAAGTCATGGAGGTAGACTGGGCAGGCACCAAGATGAGCTATAGGGATGAAGTCACAGAGAGTGATATCAAAGCAAGCGTCTTTGTGGCAGTGCTTCCGTTTTCAGGTTATACATACGTGGAAGCTTTCTGCGATGAGAAACAAGCTTCATGGGTACAGGCACATATCAATGCATATAAGTTCTTTGGTGGTGTAACACGCCTGCTTCGTCCGGACAATCTCAGGACCGGGGTAAGCAAGGCGGATAGATACGAACCTGAGATAAACCCGGTATATAGGGATATGGCCGAGTACTACGGCACATACGTATCTCCGGCTAGGGTGTTGAAGCCAAAGGACAAGGCCACGGTAGAGGGAGTTGTCGGTATTATAACAACGAACATAATCGCCGCCTTGAGAAACCAGCGATTTAATTCACTTTTCGAAGTCAATAAAGCTATAAAGAAACGGCTTGAGATGTTTAATGCGGCTCCGTTTCAGAAGAAAGAGGGCAGCAGGGAAAGCGTCTTTCTGGAAGAGGAGCGTTCTTCCCTGCTTGAGCTTCCACGATACGAATACCAGCTTGCGGAGTACAAGGAGGCTACTGTTCAGTGCAACTATCATGTCTGCGTTGACGGCAAAAACTACAGTGTACCGTACACCTACATCGGACATAAGGTAAAGATTCGTCTCACCAGGACAATGGTCGAGATATTCCATAACGGAGAACGGATAGCATCGCATATAAGGAACCACAGCGTAAAAGAAAGGTACGTGACAGAAACAGAGCACATGCCGCAGTCTCACAGGTGTATGGCAGAATGGGACGGGGACCGTTTCCGCTCGTGGGCCGCAAAATACGGACGCTGCACCCTTGAAGTCATAAACGGCTACCTTGAGTCTGGCATAGTAGAACAGCACAGCTACAAGAAGTGCATGGGACTCCTACAGTTAGAGAAGAAATACTCCGCAGGACAAATAGAGGCTGCGTGCTCAAAGACACTTGCGTTCTCGAAAACCCCGAGCCTCAAGAGCATAAGGCTGGCATTGCGGTCGACAGCTGCAGCATCACAGCCTGAGGCAAACAGAGAGCAGGAGATGGGCAACAGTGCATCCGGCTTCAGACGCGGAGCAGAATATTTCGGAGGCAGGACCAATGATTAACCAGACAACGATGAACCAGCTCCATGAGATGCATCTCTCATACCTAGCAAAAGACATTCGTGAGCGCATAGAGGACAAAAGTTTCATGGAACTCAGCTTCGAAGACCAATTGACCACTTTGGTTGACAGAGAGTGGCACAGGAGAAAAAGCAGAAGGATAACGGATCTTACACGCGACGCATCATTCTGCTACAAAAACGCCTCGGTCACAGACATTGACTATCTTCCGGAGAGGAACCTTGACAGACGCCTCATAAACGAACTTGCCTGCTGCGGATACATCGCAAACGGACAGAACGTGATAGTCATGGGAGCCACCGGAGTGGGCAAAACATACCTGGCATGCGCGCTCGGGACAGCCGCCTGCCGGGAACGATATTCCGCAAGGTACGCCAGAATCCCCGATCTGCTCGAAGAACTGTCGTTTGCTCATTCAGATGGCTCCTACAGAAACATAATACAACCATATCGCAAAGTCAGGCTCCTGATACTCGATGAATGGCTGCTCCGGCCGCTCAGCTCAGATGCGGCGAAAGAGATATTCGAAATAATGGAATGCAGAAGCGTGGGACGGCTTTCGACCATATTCTGTTCCCAGTTCGACACAACAGAATGGCTGGAACGAACCTGCAACGACCTTCTTGGAGAAAGCCTGCTAGACAGAATAGTTCATTGCTCATACAAAATATTGGTAGGTGGCGAATCCATGAGGAAACGCCGGGGCCTTAAGGACTGACAAAAATACTAAAAACCTTCGCACGGGGAGAAACTTCCCCGTGCGACTAAAGGAAGCGGGCTCACGCCCGACGGAACAATAGGCTCACGAATAGCGGAACGGCGGGCTCGCGGTCAGCGGAACAGTGGGCTCATTTCAACGGAATATGCAACGGCATAATTGACGCAGTGCAAGA
>JALOBM010000107.1 GCA_023228285.1 Candidatus Cloacimonadota bacterium
TCTTGCATCGGCTGAAGGGATAATCATACTTGCCAGACGATATTCTGAAAAGGCAGCTTTTCTTGCATCGATTGAAAAAGACAATTCCAGAAAGGCAGAGCTTCTTGAGATATCAAGGATCTGTGCTAAAGTTCCGGAACATCCTGCAGAGAGTTTTTACGAGGCTGTTCAGTCCGCATATCTCTACCATATCGCAATAATCATGGAGCAGAACGCCGCAAGCTATAATATGGGAAGGATGGATCAGTACCTTTATCCGTTCTATAAGGCAGATCTTGAAGCAGGAAAAATAACGGAAGAGAAGGCCCAGGAACTGATTGACTGCCTCTGGGTAAAGCTTTCAGAACCCTGTCTCTTCCAGGACTGCATTTCTGCTCAGTTTTCAGCGGGATACCCAATGTTCCAAAACATATGCGCCGGGGGCGTCGATCACACCGGAGCTGATGCGGTAAACGACGTATCCTACATGCTTCTTCAGGCTACAATGGATGTCCGGCTTTACCAACCATCCCTTTCGGTCAGGTACAGCATGTCCAAAACCCCTAATTCCTTCCTGAGAAAGGTCGTCGAACTCATCAAACTTGGGACCGGTTTCCCTGCTTTCCATTGTGACGAGGTTGGGACTTCAATGATGATGAACAAAGGTGTCCCTTTGCGTGAGGCGTACAACTGGAATCCATGTGGTTGTGTAGAAACCAACCTCGAAGGCAAGATGTGCGGTTTCACTGCCTTTGCTGACTTAAACCTCGGCTCAATGGTCGAACTTGCTATGTTCAATGGGGTTTCACGTAAATACAATAAATTTATATCGGTCGAGACAGGCGACCCAAGAGAATTCAAGTCTTACAAGGAATTCGAATTAGCGGTTAAAGAACAGATCAAATACGGGATCAAACAACTTGTAAAAGCGAGTCATATCGTTGACTACGTGAGCAAGAGAAGACCTGTCCCGACACTATCGCTGACACACCGTGAGTGCGTAGAAAAAGCGGTGGACTACACTGACGGCGGAGCCAAATACCACGTTGGAAACGGGATCGACATGATAGGTGTCGCAGATCTCATCAACAGTCTTGCCGCAGTGAAAACTCTTGTTTTTGATGAAAAGAAGATTTCAATACAGCAACTGCTGGATGCGATCTCTGGCAACTTTGAAAGACATCCCGAGATCCACAGGCTCTGTTTGGAAGCCCCCAAATACGGCAATGACATCAAGTGGGTCGACAGGCTAGGAGGTGAGCTCTTTACTTTCATAGCTGATGAAATTGAAAGCTACAGAAGCCACATGGGAACCATGAGCCCAGGAATACTCCCTGTATCAGGTAATACTCCCTTCGGACTTGAAGTTGGCGCGCTCCCTTCCGGCAGAGTAGCCTGGAAACCACTGGGAGACGGTCTTAGTCCAATGTGCGGAAGTGATATGGAAGGACCTACAGCCATCCTTCGTTCCATTTCAAATATACCGCATGACCGTTTTATGCAGGGTACGTTGCTTAATATGAAGATAATGCCTGATTTCCTCTCCACCAGTGAAGGCATATCGGCAATGATGAGCCTGCTGAAGGGACTTTGTTCACTCGGAATTTTCCACGTACAGTTTAACGTAGTCGATCAGGAAAGGCTTATTGACGCACAGGAACATCCCGAAGATCACAAAGGGCTTCTAGTAAGGGTCGCGGGTTACACCGCCTTCTTCGTCGAGCTTGACAAAGACGTACAAGATGACATTATCTCGAGAACCACTATTACAAGCGTTGCATAAACGGGAAAAGGCTGTTAATTAAAATGTCTGTTGCGGGCAGAGTTCTGCGCATAGAGCGGTCATCAAATAAAGATGGTTTTGGAATAAGGACCGTAGTGTTTTTCAAAGGGTGTCCCTTGAGATGTGAATGGTGCTCTACTCCGGAATCACAAAGCTTGAGGCATGAGACGGGAATAATGCGCTCACGCTGTACCTTATGTGGGAAATGTGCGGAAGTCTGCCCCGAGAATATTATCCAATACAGTTTGGATGGCGGAATTACTGTTGATAATTCACTATGTATAGGCTGCAACAAGTGCAAAAATATCTGCCCCCACGATGCAGTGAGAATCCATGGAAGAGACATGTCTTCGGATGAAGTTATTGCAGAAATATCCAAAGACGATATATTTTTCCATCACGGTGGGGGGTTAACGCTTAGCGGCGGTGAGGTCTTTTATCAGCCTTTGTTTGCAAAAGACATACTTAAAAAAAGTTTTGAGCTTGGCATTGATAATACTATCGAAACATGCGGCTATGGGAAATGGGAATTGATTTCTCCCATGCTTAACTACCTTCCGACGATCTTTATCGACCTTAAACTTATGGATCCGGCGAAACATAAATTTTATACAAGTGTCGACAATGCCGTTATCCTTGAAAACATAAAAAAAATTGACAGTACTAATAAGACAAAAATAACTATAAGGGTTCCCTTTATCCCCTCAGTAAATGATGATACTAAAAATTACGAACAAATGGCTGAGTTCTGCTCTAAACTTAACAATCTCTCTGCTATTGAAATACTGCCTTACCATAGGCTGGGCATTGAAACTTACAGGAATTTAGGCAGAGAAGTACCATTCCCTGACATACTGCCTCCAACTAAAAAAGATATTTTAAAAAAAATCAAACCACTGAATGACCTAAAAGATGTTTCTGTCCAAGTATGTTGACATAAAGCATAGGGTTTGAAATGCTCATTTCATGAACCACGTCTCATGAAAGCTGACTTTCGTATTGACTTCGGTATTCATAAAAGTTAATATTTTAACAGTTCATTTCAGTATTTTAAAATAGGTAAAGGTGATCATCAAGCATGAGCATAACTGAAAAAATCTTGGCAATGTCTGCTGATTTCAGCAAAAAACATAATGTGCTGGGAAAATTCATTTTGGACAACATTTATGACGTTGCCCTAATGAATGCACCTCAAATAGCCAGACAAGCAGGAGTAAGCGAGGCTACCCTTACACGATTCGTTTACACCATGGGGTTCAACAGTTTTTCCGAATTTTTGCTTGAAATACGCAAAGAAACTATCAACCAAAAGGGCGGACAGTTTCGTCAGGAACCATATTCCGGCTCAGATGATTCAATATATCAAAGAGTATTTGATGTTGAAATAGATTTGATGAATGAGACATTGAACAATATTGACTCAACATCTTTCGATCAAGCTGCTAAAATGCTTTCTGATTGTGACAAATTACTTCTTGTGGGCGGTCCTATCCATCAGTATCTGACATTATATGCCTTGAATTTTATGTGTAATTTCAGGGAAAATATCCACATTATCAATCAGGTGAACATGTGTTTTGTATCTTTGTTGGACTCAGTGGGTCCAAAATCAGCTGCACTTGTTTTCAGTTATCCCCGCTATTCCAGCGAAGTACAAAGGATCACAGAGATACTTTCAAAGAAAAAAGTCCCAATAATTGGGGTCACAGACAGTAAATTGTCGCCTATAATCCCTTTTTCCAGCACTTATTTGATAACTCCGCAGAAATACATCATCCTTGCTGACGCAAGCGCCTCAGCGATCGCTTTGATCCATGCTCTGATGGTCGCAATGTACAGGAAAAACAGCAACAACATTAAGAAGCGTCTTGAAAAATATGAAAAGAATATTCTTGAGACAGACATGTTTGTCTTCAAAGACTATAACTTCGTCAAAAACTTAAAATAATAACTAGAACAACCCGGGAATAAATTAAGAGTAACGCTTATTTATATTTCTTCTGATTGCTTATCTTCCATCACTTTTAAATTTATACTAATTTTTTATAAATAATTTTTGATATGCTTACAAATTTTTAAGCATAAAAATATGTTAATAAATTATTATCGAAGTAATTAGAGGAGGAAAAATCATGTCATTTAATTTAAATGTAGGATTTTTGGGGGCGGGCGGAATCGCAACCGCTTTGACGAAAGGCTTATGCTCCTCACCTGAATTTAAAGGAAGTATATATGTATTCGCTCCCCGAATTGAAAAAGCTGAATCGTTGAAGACCGCAAACCCCAATAGGATTATTATATGTTCTTCCAACCAGGAAGTCGCAGATAACACTGATATTGTTATTCCTGCCGTAGTTCCTCAGCTCCTTGAAGAAGTGGCACAAACTTTGAGATTCAGGGAAAATAATCGCATTATCCACCTGGCCGCAGGGATCAGCCTTTCAAAAGCTTCCCCTTGGTTTTCTCCGGCTCATAAAGTGGTAAGGGCAGTACCTCTTCCTTTTGCTTCCAGAAGGATAGGTCCTATCGTACTCTTTGGTGATGACTCCCTGTGTGAAGAATTATTAAACATCTTGGGAACTGTCATAAAAGTTAAGAACGAAAAAGACCTTGAAGTTTTAGCGTCAGTTACCGGCTTAATGGTTCCTTACTATGGATTGGTCAATGAAATAGTAAAATGGTGCATGACTAAGGAAATGGATTTCAAAAATGCTCTCGATTATACATGCTGTATGAACGAAGCCCTGTCGATACTGATGCGAGAAGAATGTGGCGAAGATGTAGAAGCATATATGTCTGCAACTGCAACTCCTGGAGGCTTGAACGAACTTGCCTGGAACGAGATCAAAAGAGCCTCGGGTTACAAAATTTGGGTAAAGTCTTTAGAGAAAATAGGTAAGCGGTACGACCTATAAAATTTAATAAAAGATATGGGCGCCTTCATCGGGAAGACGCCCATAGTGTGCTTAGTTTTCCCTTTTAAGCTATTGCGGTATCAACGAGGAATTCTCCCCTTGCGTAACGGCTCCAGTGGAACTTTTCGATCGGGAGGCTTGTCTTGCCAAGTATGATCTGTTCAGCAACCATCTCTCCGGCTACCGGGCCGAACATAAACCCGCGGGAACCTGAAACGTTCATCCAGAAGCCCTTCATCTCTTCAGCTTCTCCTATAACAGGCTGCATATCAGGGGTTATGTCATACATACCTGACCACTGACGGACCACTCGGATCCCTTTAGTCCTGGGGAGCACCTTGTTCATGACTCCTGTCATATGCTCGAGGAAATTCCAGCAGTCACCCATCTCGTAGTCATTGAAAGGTGCTGCTTCCTTGCGGTAACGGCTCGGGCCGCATCCGGCTATTATCGATCCGTGGGGACGCTGCTGCATGTAGAAGTCAGGATCATAGCTCATAAGGAATGTCGGGCATACACCGAACTCTACAGGCTCTGTGGCAAGGATCTCATGGCGTTCTCCGTGCACCGGGATAGAAAGCCCGGCAAGTGCCGCTACCCGGCCTGCCCATGCTCCTGCAGCATTGATAACGATATTGGTATCAATGTCACCTTTGTTTGTGCATACGCCTTTTACTTGCCCTTCAGTCATTTTGAAACCAGTGACATCAGTAAATTTCTGAATGTTAACGCCCTCACGTTTGGCAGCTTCCTGGTGCGCAAAGTTCGTAAGCATCGGGTCTGCGTGACCGTCACGCTTGTGCCAGTAGAATCCCTTCGTACCATTAAGGTTGATTCCCGGACAGAGTTCCTTGGCTTCGTCGTGACTGAGCATCCTTGACGGGACTCCAAGTGAATTCTGCAGCTTGATGCACTTTTTAAAGTTTTCCAACTGCTCATCTGAGTAAGCGATAAAGAGGTAGCCGTTCTGGTATAGTCCAATATCCATACCCAGTTCTTCAGAAAGTTTTTCATATTTATCAATACAGGCTTTTCCGAGAATAATATTCAATTCGCCGCCCCAGGTAGATCTGAATGCTGCTGCGCAGCGTCCGGTGGCGCCGGAGGCAACTGTGTTTTTTTCAAGAAGCACTACATCTTTCATGCCCAGTTTTGCAAGGTAATAGGCGGTAGCCATTCCCATCATCCCACCGCCGATAACCACTGCGTCGGCTGTTTTTTGCCAGTTCATTCGTATTCTCCTCCTTTTGATGCTGTCAGTGAACTTTTGATAGGCTTCACAGGAGGCCTTATAGTTCCTGAGGGGATGTCGCATAC
>JALOBM010000108.1 GCA_023228285.1 Candidatus Cloacimonadota bacterium
CTTGGTGCTTATAAGTGGTCATGTCTTGTCAGGGATGCAGACAAGATAGATATTTACAGGATGGTGGAAGAACGCATGGACAACGGCACTATCTATGAGATGCTGCCAAGGCACCGGATGTCCGAAGGGCTTTCACCCGGACTGGTTGAAGAAATAAGGGAGACCGGTACGGGCTCCTATTCAAATGCCAGATCCCTTCAGGACTACAGATTGATCCAGCTTACGTGGGGGTGTGACCTTAACTTCACCGTATCTGTGGCAACATTGAAAGAAGAGAGGATCATAGAGAGGATACGCGAAGACCTCCGTTCCTGCGGGATAAACGACCTCGTTGACGATCTGGTCAGCCGGATATATTCGATGGCATAAAATGATTAAATACAATACCTCCTATAGTCAGGGGCTTCTCATCTGACTATAGGAGGTATTTAATGTTATTCACATAACACGTGCTATCTTAAAAACATAAAAGCATCGATTGACAACACGCTCAGATGTGGGTCATTGCTGTGACCAGTTTGCGGGATAGACGAAGTAAGCGAACCTCGCCTTACAGGGAGTCTGGAAGTGGATATGGGAATCCTTCGGTATGTAGATGATGTCTCCCGGTCCACCGGATATCAGGCGGCCATCGATATTGATCTCCAGAGTGCCTTCCAGCACAAGGTCATATTCGTCGTATCTGAGAGTCCATTCAAGGCTGGAATGGTCGAGTTCCATTATGCCGGCACCGATCCTGGGAGCCTCCTCAAGTGTAGTTATATCTTTAAGCGAGACACCTTCAGTTTCAAAAGGTTCGCATTTGACAGTGTCTGTTTTGATCATCATTACCCCGCTTTTATCGCGCACTTTTACGAAGTCTTCTTTTGGGATGCCCAAAGCCTCTTTTACGACTTCAGTAACTATTTTGCGTATAATGTCTTCGCTCACGCTCATTCATTCTCACTCCTCTATTCCCTGATCTGCAAATTTTTACGCTTTGTCACCGGTCTTTATCTTAGACAGAAGTTTGGGCGACAGAATATTTGCAAGGATTAGAGCAGTAACGCCGGCGACAATTTTGCCAACGATGACAGGGAAGATCATTTCCTTGTTGACGCCTGCGGTAAAGCCAAGGTGGTCGCCAAAGACAAACGCTGCCGAGACAGCAAACGCAACATTCAGCAGTTTGCCTTTCGGATCCATCTGATCCATTATGTTGAACATTGCGATGTTGTTTGCAAGATTGGCAACCATTCCGGCAGATGCAACTTCATTCATTCCCAGCGCGCTTCCGACCTTCTCAAGCGCTTTGCCAAAGGTCCTCGTTATCCACTTTACCATCGGGAAAGCTCCGATCAGGACGATGGCGATTTGTCCGCATATGAGGAGACCTGATTCAAGAGGAACAACTCCATCGTTCTTTTCCGGATCTACCATAATATCGAACAGAGGGAAACGAATCCCCGTCAGGTATTCAAATACAGCGATGGCCGTGAATATCGTGATAAGTATGGTAACAGCTGTTCCAAATTTATTGAATCCGCGGATCATGGTGTCAGGGATCACCCAAAGACCGATACAAATCAGCCCGGCAATGATGATGACCGGAATGAGGTTGACAAGGACCGTGCCCAATGCGATCTTATAGGGAGTCATATTCATAACAAGACCGCCTGCTATACACCCGATCGGAACCGTAATAAGTCCTGCAAGTATGCCGGCACCAAGGTACGGGCGGTCTTCAGGCTTTATAATGGAGAGCGCGACAGGGATCGTGAACACAATGGTCGGCCCCATCATCGTTCCAAGAATAAGCCCTGCAAAGTTGCCTACTGATTCGTTCGACGCAAGTTTCATGGCAAGCGGATATCCCCCCATGTCACACGCAAGCAAAGTTGTGGCAAACATGGATGCGTCTGCTCCCACCATATTGTAAATAGGCACGATGAACGGTTTAAGAATTATTGCAAGAACAGGCGCTGCCGCCACGACTCCGGCCATTGCGATCGCAAGGGGCCCCATAGCGTTGAATCCGTTGTCAAATTCTTCACCGTATCCCAATTTATTGCCGCGGATCTTATCGACCGCTCCAACGATCATAAAAATCATCATGATAAATATGATTACAGTGTTGACAGAGAGGTTAGATATCCAGCCGCTTAAACTTTCCGTAAAGACACCGGTGTTAGTAATATTATCGATCAACTCCTGAAACATCCAAATCGCCTCCTAGTTATAAGTGCTGTTTCATAGCAGTGAACTCAGAACTCGCGGGTCGGGATGAGGTATCACAGAAGTGCCGACCAGAAGTTCAGTACTCTTGCTTGCGGCATCGACTGCCGCGCGCACTGAACCTACATCGCCGGTCAATGTGACGAATCCCTTGCCGCCTATTGCGAATCCCACACGGACTTCGATCAGTGTAATGTTTGCCGCCTTCGCGGCAGTATCTGCTGCAATTATGGCCGATGCCACAGAATAGAATTCAAGCACTCCAACGGACTTGAACTCCGTGATCTGTGAGGTTAGAGAGACAGCTGGAATGACTTGAGGATGGATATTTGGAATAAGCAGGGTGTCTATGAGGCATTCTGCGGCACATATCTTGCCCGCCTTGATCGACGATGTCACGCCGTCAGTATCCCCTGCGATTATTACCATGTATTTGCCGGGGCAAAATGAAGTCGCTCGCAGCAATTCAACTTTTGCAGCCTTGAGCATACAGTCACATGATTCGATCCCACGCGCGATGCTTCCAAGTTCTATTATTCCCAATGCATTTTTCATCTGCTGTCACCCCACTTGATCAAATCAATATGCACGCCGTCATCGGTAACCTCGCGGACGACCCCGCATACTCCGCAGTGGATGTTGGCTGATGCGCCCTGCTGTGCCGAAGCTATGAGCTGACCTTTTTCCACTTTGTCGCCGGCTGCAACTTGAACTATTGCGGGTTTACCGAGGTGTTGCTGAAAGGGGACAAATATTTTTTCGGGCACAAATTCAATACAACTGTCATCCGCATGCTGCCCATACCATGAAGAAATGCCGATACGTGCCGCCAGGCGTTCGGTAGGTATACGGCTGTGATCAATGGCTTTCAGTACCACAGGGGCCAAATTACGCCCTTTTTTATAGCCTTTCAAGCTTATTTGTTGTTTAAAATAGTCATTGACTTTCCTTGGTGAAAGTCCCATCGGACATGAGTACAAGTCACAAACACCGCAGTCACAGCAGTTAAGCGAATCTCCGAAACAGCGAACATATTCATCTTTGTCAATTATCAAAGATTCACGCCACAGGTTGCGCATAACAAGATGTGGTCTTATCTCATGTCCCAAAAGATAGCGCGGACACAGGTCGGTACACATGCGGCACTGGATACAGGCGCTCCTGCTCTGATGCTTGATCCTTTCAAGCGACAGTCCCGAGCGCCTGACAAGATAATGATCTCGCGGCAGTACAATGATGTTCCCGGTAGTTTTCGTCACTACGGTCCTTGAAATCGCCAGGGGATCGTCAATGATTTTGCCCATCATAGGTCCGCCGACTATGACAGCATAGTCCTGGACCAGTGGCGCAGCCTCACGGATGCAGTCTGCAACAAACGTGCCTACAGGGACTTTGAGTATGACCGGCGCCTTGATCTCTCCTGTAACAGAGAGTATTTTCTCCATCACAGGGATACCTTCAAGAGCATTATGGATATTCAGCATCGTCCCTACGTTGTCAACAACCGTACTGACATCAAGCGGCAAACCACGCTCCGGCACGACCCTCCCGGTCACGTAGTGCACCATTATCTGTTCATCCCCTGCAGGATAAAAGGTAGGCATCCGCACTATCTCCACATCAGTTCCGGCCGTCAGGACAGCTGCAGACAAAGCTTCTGTCTCGGCTTCATACTGCCCCTTAAGTGCTATTATTTTTTTCTGTGCACCCAGGTGTTCTGCAGTCTTTACTATCGCATGGATGATCCCCTCGGCCTCATTGCGGCACAGATACTTGTCTGCCTCTGACAGCGGCTCGCATTCTGCTGCGTTGATGATGAGATACTCAACCTGTGAATCCAGCTTTATATGGGTAGGAAAACCTGCACCTCCGGCACCGACAACACCCGCAGCTTTTACGGTCTCAATAAAGTCCATCACCATGAAACCTCTTTCAGAGACATTCCGTCTCTATCTCGCTGCCTTCTACGATCGCTATGACAGAAGCATCTATCGGATTTGACATATTCCCGGTCGCGCTTCTTGCCGAGCTGCCACTCACGTAAATAACGGTCTCCCCTATTCCTGCACCGATCATATCTGTTGCAACTATGGGCACTTCATCAACAGAGCCGTCAATTATGTTGATCGGCTGCAGTATGAGCAGCTTGAAACCGGAAAGCCTCTCCTCCTTTCGCGTCGCCCAGATATTGCCTATTACTTTTGCTATCTTCATGCCCTACACCTCTCAATATCTGTTCAGGCTTTGATCACTTTGATCCCGTTTTTCTCCGCGTATTCTTTGGCAAGATCAGTCATTATCGTGTTTGAAGCAATACGTATGCAGTTATAGCCCTCGTTTCTGCACTTATACATATCCTTTTCGGCAATGACTCTTTTATCAAACATCTTTTCTTTGCATTGCATCTGCTCCGTCTCTGAGATGGCCCCGGGCGCTTCCGCAGCAGAACATTTGTTTTCCTTCGCGGAGGCCGCTTCCGTCTCCATTATCCTGGCCATTACACGAGACAGGATCTCACTGACTAAAGACTCGTAGTCCATACTCTCTACCTCCATTCGGTTCAAACTTTGCAGTTGACAGCAATCCCCGCAGGTGTCACAAGGAGCGGATAAGCCGTTTTGACTGTCCTGATGCCGGTAACGTTTTCAAAAACTGTTTCTATGTCCGTAAAGCAGCTTGTCCCCCCGCATAAATAGATCGCCTCTGTCGCCTGCCTGTCGATATGCTTCATCACTATCGTCGCCATTTTTTCCATGACAGCCTTAACGACCGGCAGCATCTCCCTGTGACGTGAGAAGTCTGTCTTTAACTTTTCGGCTTCAGATACCGGGATATGATAGTTGCCTGCGATAACGAGCGTCAGGTGTATACCTCCGGTGGGTTCGTCGTATATTTCGGTAACGACTCCGTCATTAAGTACAGCGAGGCCTGTTGTTCCTCCGCCAATGTCCACCACAGCACCATTGCTGACGCAGTATATTGAATTGGCAGCGGAGGGTTCGTCCAAAATATTTGTCACTTCAAAACCTGCTCCTTCCGCCACATATCGATGTGTGCGAACACTGCTCAAAGTTCCTGCAGGCATTGCTATGGCACAGTTTACAAGTTCGTCTCCCAGGCGTTTTTCCGCACGTGTCTTCAATTCCTTTACGACCTTCAGCGCCCCTGCATAATCCACGACAACTCCGTCTCTGAGCACATCAACTGCCTGTTCTTCACATACTACCGGGTTATCATCCTTATCCAGCACCACAAGAACAATATAAGCGGTCCCAAGATCTAGTCCGCACTTATACACCGGTTCTGCCGGTTTAAAGGTCTTTTTCCCGGACTCTGCCACCCTTTTCATATAGGTGTTGATCCTTTCGAGATCGGGCATCTGACGTTTTCCCCCCGTTACCTTAATATCCTGCCAAGAGTGAAGCCGCTTACCCCTGCCGCGTTTGCCTCGTCAAAATCGATATGCATCTTATAGCGATAGTTGTCGCCCACCCTTAAAATAACATCCTGCAGAATGACGGGCCTGTCAGTATATAACTGTACACTGACCCGTTCCTTGTCGTGAAATCCGTGGATCTCTGCGACATCAGGGGGAACATGTACATGTCTTTGGGCTACAATTGCTCCATGCAAAGCCGTTATGCTGCCTTTCGGACCTTCGATCGTAACTTGTGCGGATCCGTCCAGATCTCCCGATTCACGGAGCGGAGCCGGTACTCCTATCGCGATTGCATCGCTCCTTGAAAGCT
>JALOBM010000109.1 GCA_023228285.1 Candidatus Cloacimonadota bacterium
GGCTTTGAACATTCACGAATATCCCGCCCGTCTGCGTGACATCTATGCGGCGCCTTTGATCCTATATTACCGCGGCAATCCGGATTGCTTGCAAAGAGAGAAGAATTTGGGTGTAGTGGGAACCCGGCATCCCACGGCTTATGGCAGAGAAATGTGTGTGAAGCTGATCTCTCCATTGTGTCGGCAAAAGGTGAACATCATTAGTGGATTGGCTCTGGGAGTGGATTCCGTAGCCCATCATACTGCCCTGAAGGAAGGAACCAGCACCGTGGCTGTGATGGCCTGTGGTTTGGAAAATACCTATCCGCCCCAGAACCGGGATTTGGCAGACAGAGTGATCCAAAACGGCATCCTGATCAGCGAATATGAACCGGGTACAAAGCCCGACAGATGGAACTTCCCCGCCCGAAATCGCATCATCAGCGCATTGTCTGAACTGGTCTTTATCGTAGAAGGACACATCGACAGCGGTGCCCTGCTCACCGCCAAAAACGCTTTACAACAAAACCGCGATGTCTGCGCTATGCCAGGAAATATCAATAACCGCAACGCCGAAGGACCCAATCATCTCATCAAACACGGTGCTTCCCTCATCAACTGCCCCGAGGATCTGCAGCTCCTGATGGGACTTCAGACCGATAAAGTACCTCAGATCGAGCTGGAATGCATCCTCAGCGCCGATGAACAACTGGTGTGTGACCTTCTTAAGACAGAGCAAAAAGCCCTCGCTTTCGATGAAATCCTGGTAACAACCCGCTTCAGCGTAGGCAGGCTCTCCACTGTGCTCACCAATCTGGAGTTGAAGGGACTCCTGGCCAAAGAGGGAGGCAGCAGCTTCTTTTTGCTCTAATAATTTGTCAAGGCACGAATGTCGTTTTGCTACTGGACTGCCAAACTCCAATTTGCCTGATAATCTACCAAACGGTTCAAAAGCTTTATTCATCCTCTGGTTTATCGATACTTGAACCTGATATTATCGGGTTATCATCGAGTGAACACAGGATGATAACGGCTTGATATCAGCTTCAGCACTGCATAGAACAAAGGGAAAGAGGAGAATGATCCAAAGGCTTCCTTCGGTCGCTATGACAATTCGTAGATTACCACACCTTGCCTGACATGACTCTCGTTACCCCGCACTCATGTACTTCAACAATGCCATAAATGCCTTGAAATGGCGTTTATTGATGCGCTCCACCATATTCTGAGAAGGATGTGTGATGCTCTGTCCCCAGCGGTTTACGCCTCCCACCTCTATCAGCATTGCTGCAGCATTCTGACTGTGGTAAAAGAAGTTACGCGCATTCCCCACTCTGGAACTACTGCCCCTGTGCACTGTGTATGTGCCCCGATAGTAATCCCGTGGTACCTTTGCGGCATAGAATTCTGCCAACTCCTGCAGTTTCAGATAAGAGGAGCTCTCCTCGGCAACCGCAGGCAAAAAGATACGTTCGTTCAATGCTCCGGTGATGGATGAATGATAGAAGATGGCAAGCTCAAAGGGAATCTTGCGGCTCAGGCTGATGATAGCCTTGACTTCGTCTTCGGAGGAGGGATCACTGCCTTTGTAATATGAACTCATGTGATTGACCTCTGTGTCCTGATCCCAAAATACAGGGTAATTGCGGTTCAAATCCACTCCGTCGGTACGCAGATCCAGTTTCCCATTTTCATCTGTATCACGGTTGTTTTTGCGCTTCACACGCGTAGATCCGTCACTCACCACTCGCCAGCCTTCCGGATTGATGCTCGGCACTATCCAAATGCGATATTCCTCCAACACTGCCCGAATCCCAGCATCACTCTGCCCGCCGCTACTGAGTTCGCGGATCATATGTTGACTGATAGCCAGCCCCAAAAGCTCGTCTGCATGATGCTGCCCGATGATCAGGATGTTGCGGTTTCCCTTCCCAATTTCGACAGCATAGATGGGTAAATGTTCTGTGCCGGAAAAACCCAGGATGCGATGCTCAATGGATCCAGGATATTGGCCAATAATGGAATTCAGAAACGGCAGCAGATCATGGTATCTTGGCAGGGCAGAGCTGAATGGGTATTGATTTATGCCCTGATATACGCAGCCAGTGATTAGAAACATGCTTCCCAGCCAGATGGCAAGACCCTGTATTGGTTTCATTGGTGGATTTCCCGCCAGGCTTCGTTTATCATATCCAGATCAAAGCCTTTCCGATACAGCGAGGCAAATATCTTCTCTTTGGCTTTGCGAGGTTCTTCATCGCGGTATTTGTGCAGCAGCGCGGAGATCTGTTCTATCAGCTTTCCCAGGTTTTGCTCCGGTTCATCCAGCTCTTGAATCAGTTCATCACAAATCTCACGGGGGATGCGATGTTCGCTCAGCTTTTGCAAGATGGCGCGGCGGCTCTTTCCGCGTTCCAGCAAAGCTGAGATATATAGTGTAGCAAAACGCCGGTCATCGATGTAGTGCTTATCTTTACAGATGCCGATGCATTGTTCAATGATGGATACGTGATACTGCTGTTTATACAGGTAGTTACGGCATTGATATTCGCTATGTTCGCTTTTGGCCAGGTATTCGGTGATCTGCGCCCAGGCTCTTTTACGTAGTTCGTTCTTTAGCTCTTCAGTGCGGCTTTCATCGATCTGAAGCTCTGCCGCAAAGGGAAAAAGGTAATGGAGGGTTCCGGTTGGCAGAACCCCCCACAATTCATTGTCCAGACTTAGATAACTGAGGCGTTTATTCTTCGTCCAATACTTCAGAATCATTGTCGGTGTTTTCGCCGATGAACTCTTCCGGGGTCACTTTGGCTCTCAGTTTATCTTCGATTTCCTGCAAAAGATTGGGATTTTCGGAAAGATACTGCTTGGTTTTCTCCAGACCCTGCCCCAGTTTTTCATCGTTATAGGCATACCAGGATCCGCTCTTCTTCACGATATCATAGTTGGAAGCCATATCGATTAGGATGTCCAGATGAGAGATACCTTCGCCAAAGATGATGGGGAATTCTACTGTTTTGAACGGTGGGGCAAATTTGTTCTTCACCACTTTCACCTTGGTGCGCGCACCCACTACCTGAGTATCGCCGCCAGTTTCTTTGATGGCGCCGGCAAAACGCACTTCCAAGCGCAGGGAACTGTAAAACTTCAGCGCCACTCCGCCGGTGGTAGTTTCAGGATTCACAAACGCAGGAGCGCCAATCTTGATGCGGGTTTGGTTGATGAAGATCACTGCTGTGTTACTCTTTGATACTATGGCAGTAAGCTTGCGCAGAGCCTGGCTCATCAGACGTGCTTGCAGGCCTACATGGCTGTCTCCCATATTGCCTTCTATCTCCTGTTTTGGCACCAAAGCTGCCACAGAGTCCACAATGATCAGATCCACTGCAGAGCTTCTTACCAAAGTCTCAGTTACTTCCAGTGCCTGCTCTCCGCCGTCCGGTTGAGATAGCAGCATGTTATCGGTCTGAACGCCAAGTCTTTTGGCATAAGATACATCCAGAGCATGCTCCGCATCCACGAATGCCACGATCCCGCCCAGCTTCTGACACTCTGCTGCCACATGCAAACTGAGGGTTGTTTTTCCGCTTGCTTCGGCGCCATAGATCTCTGTAATCCTGCCTTTTGGCACGCCGCCAATACCGAGGGCGATATCTAGATTGAAAGCTCCGGTGGGAATAACATCGACTGTCTTCATGGGTTTGTCTCCCAGGCGCATTAAAGTGCCCACTCCGAATTTCTTCTCAAGTTGGGAAATAGCGGTTTTCAAGGCTGCATCTTTGTTTTTATCCAGCATTTTTCCTCCGTTTTATTTTAGATTATACTGTTCTATTATCTCGTATCTGGGACCATCCGGTCTCAGAAGGCTTTTGTACAGGATCATGGTATCCCATATCATCTCTTCCCGGGGTATAGAGTAGGACAATGCGGCACGCTCAAAATCCGGGCTTTGGTGCGTCTTGATGCGCCCCAGAGTGACGTGCAACTCCAGTTTTTGGGGATCTGCTTCAATACCCAGCAGCCGGAGGCTATTAAGTGTCTGCCGTTTCAGAGTCCTCAAAACCTGATCTTCACCGCTCAGTTTCAACCAGATCAGGCGCGGAAAGCGATAAGGGAAAAGCTCGATCCCTTCGGCTTGCAACACCGCCGCAGTATGCCGCTTGGCTTCACGCCCCAATAGGTCTTTTAGTTCCGGTAATCTATGCTCTGCCACCTCTCCAATGAAATTCACGGTTAGGTGCAGGTTTTCGGGCTTCACCCAGTTGATTCCGGTATGTTTGATGCCTTGCAGATAGACCAACGCATCCTCAAGCTGCTGTTTCAGCTTTTGCGGAAGCGGAAGAGCTACAAAGAGGCGCATCAGCGCTTGTATCCGATATCCAACAGGAATTTCTTGCGATGACTGATGTCGGTATCCAACTCCACTCCTTTGGGAGAGTAACCGTCCACCACACCCAATATACCGCAGCCCTGAGGGGTTTCAACCACTATCGCCGAGGTGGGATTTGCCGTAGCGCAAAAGATATGCACTACTTCGCGGCAAGCTTTTACCGCCGGTAAGACATTGATGGGGAAGGCATCACGCATCACGATCATGAAACAGTGTCCCGCCTTCAGCATGCGCAAGTTCTGCACTGCACACTCGATGAGTTCATTGTCTGTGCCTTCTTTGCGGATCAGACAGGGTCCGGATGCCTCGCTGAAGGCCAAACCAAACCGGATACCGGGAACGCTGTTTACCATTGCTTCATACAAATCTTCCACTGTCTTGATGAAGTGACTTTGTCCCAGAATGATATTGCAATCTTCAGGAAAGCTAAGCTGGATACTTTTAAGTTCCATGTGGTACCTCATGTGCCTTATAGTGATTACTCAAGATAAAATAAGTGCTTCGTGATGTCAAGCAAAATGCTTAATTATCCTGCATTGCAGAAAGCATTTCCTCCAAAATGGCGCGCGCGTGTTCCTTGGCTCCCTCTCCCATTTCCGCTACCGGACCCACACATGCCGGGCAGCCGTCTTCACAAGGGCAGTCTCTCACCTGATCCAGAGCGGCTTTCAGCACCTTATCCTGGATCTCATAGAGCTTTTTGCTGAGACCTATTCCCCCCGGCACCATATCATAAAGCGCAATTACCGGAGCCCCATTTGCCAGATCAGATTCCGGCTCGAAATGCAGGCCCAAATCTGAAGGATCGGACATTACAAAGAATGGCGCCAGATTGTGGATGAGATACGCCAAACCAGCTATGCCGCTCTGCACTCTTACCCGCTGTTCCGCCAGATGATGACAGCGCGGACACAAGGTAATCAGATTGGCGGGATCGTTTGCCTGAAGTGCACTATTGAACTTTCTGAAAGGCACTTTGTGATGCACATCCCATGCCCTGTCATTCTCTTTTGCGCCACAGCTTGCGCAACGATATCCGTCCCGCTCCCGGATCGCAGCACAGAGCTTGTTCCAAGCCTTGCCATAGTCATTGGGATCGCTGTTCCACAACCCTTTTTGGCGGATTTTGTCCACCACCTTGTGTGAAATAGATATCCACCACGCCACCGTATCCAATTCCTGCGGCGGCAGATCCAGCTCTTCCACACCCAGGTTTTCCATATTACCAAACCGGATCTTTTTGAAACCTGTGACTCTGGTGACCACCTTCACCCGCCCCTGATGCTTTTGCCCCCAATTGTATTGATGCTGCAATTGCAGTTGTTGAACACTCAAATCGCTCTCCTGCAGAGCTTGGGTGTAATAATCTGCCATAAAAGGCTTTATCCTCACCACTCCTTTATCCATATCCAATTGCTCCACGATCCATGTCTCCCCCGCATGCAGATAGACGGCATGAGGATGCGTCATCCACAGAGCGCTGGCTGAATCCACATATCCGATGCATTCGTCCTCCGCC
>JALOBM010000031.1:0-23572 GCA_023228285.1 Candidatus Cloacimonadota bacterium
ACCGCGTTCCGGAGCGGAACCGTGGCAGGAAAGCCCTTTCACATGCACCTGCATCTCCATGCGTCCCCGATGGCCGCGATAGATATTCATATTCGTAGGCTCCGTAATCACAACCAGATCCGGCTTTATCTTGTCTTCATTGATGATGTATTGCCAACAGAGTCCGTCACAATCCTCTTCCATCACAGTACCTGTAAAGTAGAGCGTAAAACCTTCCTGAAGATTCATATCTTTGATGATGCGCGCAGCAGTGAGCATGCTTGCCATCCCACCTTCCTGATCCACAGTTCCTCTACCCCACACTTTGCCGCCTTTGATGTGAGCATCATAGGGATCGAAGTCCCACAAACTGAGGTCTCCAGGATACACGGTATCTACATGGGCATCAAAAGCTATCACTTTGGGTCCGTTGCCTATGCGACCGATCACATTACCCAGAGGATCAATCTTGACTTCATCAAATCCTGCGCTTTCCATCTCATTCCTGATACACTCTATCACATCCTTTTCTTTGGTGGAAAAGGCCGGAATGCGCACCATATCCATCAGGAAGCGTACGGTTTCTTCTTGATAAGCATTGGCTTTGTTTAGAATTCTTTTGTACATAATATCCTCCACTTAGATCACTAAAATCTATCCCAAAGTGAAGCGGCAAGAGCTCTGCTTTCGGCGCGTAATTCTTGCTCATCCACGCCCAGAAGCAGTTCATTGTCCCACATCAGGAATTCTCCGCCCACAATGGTAGCATCCACTCGAGCTTGTGAAATGCCATAGATCACATGGCCAATCCAGGTTTCGGCATTTAGCGGTGTGTGGGGATCGTAATCCACCAGGATCATATCCGCATTTGCGCCTTCGCATAGTGTTCCATGACCTTTTCCCCAGTACTTCTGCGCGATTGCAGGATTACTAAAAAGCAGGGTAGAGGCCATCTCCATAAAGCCGGCACTGGGATTTTCCTGCTTGAGATGCTGAGCCCACAATCCCACGCGCAGTTCTTCCAGCATATTCACCGTCATAGCATCCGTTCCCAGTCCTACTTTGATGCCCAATTCGCTCATTTTACACACATCGGCAATACCCACAGCGTTGTTCAGATTCGATTGCGGATTGGTGACAATCGCCGCTCCCAGATCAGCTACGATCATCATTTCTTTGGGATTCAGGTGTACGCCATGCGCCAGTATACTGCGATTGTTGATGAGCCCAAAATCCCGCAGACGCTCCACTACACGTTTACCATAATGCTCGATATTGTAGCGCTGATCGCTTTGGGCTTCCGCCACATGGATATGGGTGCCGCAAGACGTCTCGGCCACTAAACTGGCGATTTTATCCAAACTCTCGTCACTCAGCGTGAAGGCGGCATGCATCCCGAACAATGCTTTCAATTGAGGATCAGTATCTCCACTATAGTCTTGGATAAAACTCAGGTTCTCATCGATGCCTTCATCTCTGCGCTGGATACCGTCTCGATCGGATACTTCATAACAGAGGCTTGCCCTCAGGCCAATATCTTTGACTGCTTTACCAATCTCGGAAAGAGATCCGGTAATGTGGTAGGGAGAGGCGTGATGGTCGATGATGGTGGTTGTTCCTTTGCGGATGGAGTTGATGGCCGATATCTCAGCGCTGATGTAGGTATCGCGCAGCATCAGTTGTTTATCCAGCCGCCACCAGAGATTGTTCAATACTTCGTTGAAATCTTTGGAGGGCGATGCTTTTCCCAATCCCGTCACGAAGGTGGAATAGAAGTGATGGTGGGCATTGATCAGGCCAGGCATTAGAATCTTGCCCGAAGCATCGATGTGTTCACAATTCTCATCTTTCAGCTCCGAATATGGTGCGATCCTGGCGATCCTGCCATTCTCCACCATCAGAGCGTGATCCGTCAGATAGGGTTTTTGAGGATCAAAACTGAGAATATCAGCCGAATGAATTATGTATTTTTTCATAGTTCTTCCTTTTATCCCAAATCAGAGATTCAAGCATAAATTAGCTTTAGAACTTGTCAACAGAATTCACTGGTTGATCTCATTGAAATATGGGATATTAACAGATGTCACACTGTGAATTTCGAGCTGTGCCGATCGGGATATCATCGGGTGATCATCGAGTGACGACAGCATGATAACACCTTGATATCTGCTTCGGCACTGCTCAAAGTACAGAGAGGCGAGAGAGACGGCGCTTCCACTTTGCTGCGTAAAAGTAAACAAGCCCCGTAATTAGCATCCGGGGCTGTGTATTATGGAGGGTTGATACTATTTCATCAGGATCATCTTCCGGGTCTTGCTGTAGTTTCTTGCTGACAAGCGGTAGAAGTACAATCCGGAAGATACCGGATGCCCACCGTTATCACGGCCGTCCCACACTAGAAAGTGTTTGCCGGCATTGAAATCGCTATTTGCCAATTGCCGTACCAACTGTCCCTTGATGTTGTAGATAAACAGCTTTGCGGGACCCGCTTCAGCCAGGCTGAAAGCGATGGTGGTAGTGGGATTGAAGGGATTGGGATAGTTCCCCGCAAGACCGGTAACCAGTGAGGGACTCTCGTTTTCCTGAGTGTCGGAATAGGGATTTCCGATCAGCAAGGTCTGAGAAGGAGTCCCTTCTTCGCCAGCATAGACGGCGCACACGTAATAATAGTAATAACCGATCTGAGGACGGGATTCGCTGAATGACATAGCAGAGGACTCCTGAACCAGTTCGAAGGGACCGGAATTGAAGCGTTTGTATACTCTGTATCCGCTAATGCTCAGAACCGGATCCACCGGAGCTTGCCAAGAAAGTTCCAAATCCACCGAGTTTTCGCTGAGCTCGTAATCCAATTCACTTACTCCCGGCAGGTCGATTAGCACGAAGTCCGTGCTTACGACCGGGTTCTCGGGCGAGATTTGGAAGTTATTGTAGTTTGAACTTTGGTGATGTTCCATTAAGGCCGAAACCGAGTGAGTTCCATTGGGTAGGAAGAGCTTGTAATTACCATCAGAATTGGGTCTGGTGGCATATCTGCTCGTGGACATCACGGTAGCTTTGGCGGGATCGAGTCCGGAACTGGCAGATAGCGAACCATACAGGAATCCGGTTTTCAGATTCACATTTGTAAGCAAGAAGTCGTCTATATACCAGCCGATGCCGTTGGTGGCACCATTTGAGCCCAAACGGAAACGGAACATAACCTCTTGGTTGTCGTAAGCGCTCAGGTCAAAGGTTGCTGGCACCCAGGCATTGCTGTTGCCGGTCCAACCTGCTTCCATGTTCAATCCCACTATTGCGGTGTTGTCGTATCCTCCTGCAGGTGTCAGGATAGTCCAGCTATTACCGTTATTTGTGGATATGGCAAGGTTCACTCCGTCGAAATCGGGTTCGGTGCCATAATAGTGCATAAAGCTTAGCTGGCTCCCCGTTTCCAGAGTATAGCGGGGAGTGTAGAGATGGTATTGAACGTTGATCGGATACTGTCCCTGAAGGTTGGTGCCCCATACCTTGCTGCCGCTGTGGGCTTCCACGTTTTGGGGAATTCCCCAGGTCCAGCCAGTCTCAGAAACGAAATTGCCATTGCTGAAATCGAAATTTTGTGCCACATTGGGTTGATTGAAAGGCAGATTCAACTGTGCTTCCGCACCTTCTCCTCCCAGGGGATAAGCACTGAAGTTTAGCGGTATGTTTTCCAGAGATGTATCAACCCCGCTGAAATCCAGATTGAAGGCCAATTGCATGATCTGATTGGCACCGACGTTGATACCGGAAATATGGGGATTGCCTATTACCAGATTTGGTACTTCGCTGGTCAGAGTTGCTGTGACCTCGCTAGCCTGTACGTCGGTTGTGTTTTGCAGGTTCACAATCAGTTGCACTGCTTCGCTGGGATTGATCACACCATCGAAATTGGCATGGTAATCGTTTATCATATAAGAGTGATAACGCAATTTGGGCGCTTCCACCCTGATGCTTAAGGCATGGTTCCATTCCGCTTCATCGGTTTGTACATGTAAGTTGAAATTAATCAGCTCATCTGAAGGGCAGTCTTCGCTTACAGTAAATCTGTAGGCGTAGCGGTTTACACCGTTTTCTCCCGGCTGTAGCGGAAAATAGTCCGAGCTGGCGTTGATAAAGTTTATATAGGGGCTGTCCGTACTCAAAGTAGCCATAATGTCCTCAGCTATGATGTTTCCGGTGTTTTCCAGCAGGATGCCCATATTCACGAACTCTCCGGGTTCAATCACATTGTTCGGGTCTGTGGTATAAGTCTCTGCTATTAACAAGTTTGCAGCCTCGTAATATGTGGGTACATTGGAAATGAACAGTGCTTTTCCACTGCTCAGCGGAGCACAGGTTTGAGGGTAAGTGTTGTTGAACGTATATTCCAAGCCGCGGGTACCGGTGTGATCTTCAATTCCTATGGTGCAATAGTTGCCGTGCTCTGAGCCGGATTGCGAATCCACATTATTAAAAGTATGATATTGGAATTTGATGGGGCCGTCGCCCAAACTGGTGTTATATACGGATTGGTCATACAGGATCACCTGGAAGGTTTCTGGAGATGTACCATTACCTCCGTTTAGGAGGTTGTTCCATTCAACTATAAAGGCATGGTTACGACGGTCGAAGAGGGTGTATATCCCGCTTCCTGAGTGAGTAGCGAGATCATCCCAGAAGGGGGCAATCATCGGGCTGGGACCCATAGCGCCGGGCAGACGGAAATTACGGAATTCGGCGTTCTCGGTTACACCCAAAGCGATAAAGCCGTTTGAGCAAACAGTAATCTGAGTATAGTATTTGCCATAAAAGCGGAAGGGGAAGGGCAAATCTACTACTGCCAGAGATTGGGCTCCCACTTGATCACCTTCATCAGAACCATTGAGAATGTCGGAGATAGGCAGAGGAGTACCAAAGCCACCACTATTCGGGGAGATCGATACCCAGTTATATCCCGCAATTTCGTCGGGTGCGCCGTCGGTATCATCATAGATCACATAACCGTATTCATCCGGACCCAGAGGATTGTCCGAATCAGGACTACCCGCTGTAATACTGAAATCCACGATCTGCTCAAATCCAGCATCATTATATAGTTTCACATAGAGGGGAATTTGCATTCCAACGAGGGTTTGTGGCCTGAGCCAGACTGAGAAAGTGACTGTATTGATCTGTCCGGTTTCGCTGAGATCGCCTACTTCAGCCAGATCACTTTGCACAGATAGCAAGTCGTTGCGGGTGTAGAGCTTGGCAGAAAGACCAGTGACTGGTACCGTACTTGCATTGCTCAATCCCAAAACCAATTGAGCCATTTCTCCGGGATCGAGTATCCCGTCTTCAGGGCTGAGGGGAGCCGCAGAATCGGTATCTGCATCCATGTCTCCGAAAATTGTCTGCGTGGATACCTCGATAACTGGAGATTGTACAGAGATGAATTCGGATACTTGATAGCTGTTTCCCTCTCCAGCACTGAGATTCAAGTGGATGCGCAGCATTGTGCCGTTCGGAGTGGCAGGACTAAGCTCAATCACCAAAGGATTTGTGCTGTCCAAAGTAGCTCCGCCGGGAATATCTCCATAAGTGATGGCTGGGTTCGGGATGTTTATCCAAGGGCTATCGCAAGTCACGGTTCCGCTAATACCGGATATAGTGTCCTGCCCGGTATTGCGCAGTCCAAAATATGCATTCACAGTCTCACCGGCATTGGCTACCCCGTTTGGCAAGCTGGAAGTGGCGTCATCGATAACGATATTGCCTGCAACCAGAGTAGGCACGTTCACGATATTGATATAGCGTTGCAAGGGTTTATAATTGTGCTTGGAAACGGTAATAATGGCTTCTCCGGCAAGCATAGTGTCTGGAAGAACAAGGATCACATTGCCCTCTGCATCGGTATAACCACGGGAAAGAATGTCGGAATCTAGGGAAAGCACTACAGACGCACCCTCCACCGGGGCTTGACTAAGAGTATCCGTGATTGCCACATCCAAAAGCTTTAGTCCTAAGGGAATCTCACCTTCGGTTTGCATCTGGAATTGATCCGGTATTCCCGTAAACACTTCCATGGTAGGATCTCCCATCAGGTTGCACCAGTGGGCAAATTTCTCTGCGTTTAATGGGGATGAAATACCGAAGATCTGATTAATATACAGTTTGCCGTGTAGGGCAGCTTCACCCATGGTACGCATATCCCGGGCAAAAATACCCTCAAAGATACCACCATGCAAGACATTGTTGAATGTAGTGTGAGTGCTGGATGTGCTCATACCGATGGCAGTAACAGTTCCTTTCGGGGCAGCAGTGGTGCCTTGACGTATCATATCCTCTGTCTCAGAGGGGCTACTGGAATCAAAGTTTCCTGTAGCACAAGTGATAGTGACAGCATGTGGCAGTTTCTGGCCATTATACAGAGAGCCCGCAGAGGGTGGACTAAAATCTATATATCCGCGGAAACTGTAAAAGCTGATACCTTCGTTAAACGCGGTGGTAATGCCTGTGGTAAATGCACTGAAGGTTGGGCCATATAGCTCTGTGAAAGTATTATCCGGATTCACCTCCAAGGCCATCTCTTTGATGTATTTACTAAGGTACATGGTTGATATTCCGGAAGGATCGTTATCGCCAACTAGGAGCATGTGGTTCAGCCAATCTGCCTGATCCACATTGATATCTTTCTCATATAGATAGATCTTATTCAGTACCACCAGAAACTGGCTAACGTCGGCTACAGAGATTCTGCCGATAAAGATATCGCCAAGCATATCCCCAGTGTTCATGTGCGTATAAGGATAGTCGGTAGCACCGGAGTTGTTCGTGAATGCTGGAATGGGAAAGCTGCCCTGGGTATCTCCGATCAGGATCACGTAGTCCGGCCGCGTCTCCAGGTTGTTGTACCGACCTCGAATATAGCTTTGGATGCTGGAAGTATTGGATCCTGCCCCAGATGAACCGGTGGGAACTACATCTACATCAGCACCTTTTTGACGCTTCCAGGTAACATAAGCGTTCAAAGCAACATTAAACAGGTTGTCCGAGGATTGACCATGGATTATCAGATAACGGGGTGGAGTGTTTGCTATCAACAGATCTCTATAATCGTCATAGTTCTGAATAATCGAAGCATAGGTCTTGTCAAAAGCGGGAGATATATACTGCACCGGTGCGGATAATTCGTTTATTCCCGGTTCAGCATCGAAACTCAGGCGCAGAGAGATATTGTTGTGCACCGTAAGTTCTTGGCTTTCTGCATTGTAGCTAAAGGGATTCACCTGCAGAGTGATAATCCTGAAGTCACGTAGGATCATGGGATCGCTGTATTCAACCGCAGCGGCGGGATATTGCCCGCCACTGCTGTAATATTGTGTATTTTGAATGAAGGATTTGGGGCTTTCCAGCTCCGACCCTTGTTGCAGAGGGTAAGCATTGAATTCACTGATAATACTCTGATCTGATGATAACACTTCTACATTTACAGTGCCCTGATACGGAATAGCTATAGTAGTGGTGATAACGGGCAATTCAGGCATACCACTTTGCATCAGTGTAGCTGCACCGGGTAGTTCTATCCGGTGGAAGCTTTGAGAGCCCACCATTTGGGGTGTCACCTGAAATTGTGGAAGATGAAACTCTAAGTCCATATTTTGTGAACTTCGGTGGCTAATCTCAAAAGCAGATTTGAACGAAGTCGGAGATATTTCTGCTTCGGAGCTAAAAGCGAGCCCGCACATCAGGCTCAATAGTATTAGCACTATTGATCTTTTCATTGGCTATCCTCTGTCGGATTAGATTTATCAGTATTTCAATGCAAGTATTGTTCCTATTTCTTTACAGATTATAGTATAGCATCATTTCATGAGGGTGAGGACGTGCCGTCATCGCCTCATGTTCTGCTAGTTTCAGCTGGATGTGGCTACTAATCAACTCTTCATTAAATACATTCCCGGTCAGCAAAAAGTCATGATCGTCCTGCAGGGCCTGCATAGCTTCTGCCAGATTGGCGGGAATGGACAACAGGCTGGATTTTTTCTCTTCACTCCAGGCAAATACATTGTCATCGAAGGGCCCCAAGTTATGCTTTTTAGGATCAATCTTGTTTTTAATGCCGTCCAAACCTGCCATCAGAATCGCACTCATGGCCAGATAGGGATTGCAGGTTGCGTCTCCCGTACGGAATTCAAAGCGTTTTTCCTCCGGGCTGTTCGCATACTTGGGAATTCGGATGGCAGCTGAGCGATTAGCAAGCCCGTAGAAGAGCTTTACCGGTGCTTCAAATCCGGGTAAGAGGCGTTTGAAACTGTTCGTGGATGGATTGGTGAATGCCACCAGGGCGCGGCCGTGATAGAGGATGCCGCCGATAAACCAGATGGCTTCTTTGGAGAGATCGGCATATCCGCCCTTTTTATAGAATATATTCTTGCCGTTTTTGTGCAGCATCATGTGGAAGTGCATTCCGTTTCCGGCATGATTGAAGACAGGCTTGGGCATGAAAGTGGCGGTAAGGCCATATTCCAGCGCCGTTCTGCGGATGATGTCCTTCATTACCATTGTATCGTCACTGATTTTGGGGAATTCCAAGAGTTCTGTTTCGATCTCTTGTTGCGATGAAAGCCCCACTTCATGGTGATGGTAGCGCACTTTAATGCCTGCTTCTTCCATGTGATCTACCATTTCCTGACGTATCTCGTAGAACCGGTCGAAGGGAGTGTCTGCATGGTAGCCTTTAATATCCTGGCGGCTTACACCATCCATGTCGTCATAGTCTTCGGGAAGAGCATCTTTACATTCGCTGGAAGTGATGTTGTAACCGCTGGAAAAGCTGTCGGAATAGAACTGCACAGTATCAAAGAGATGGTACTCAAGCTCCGGAATCCATGTGGATATATCCGCAATCTTGGTGCTTTTCATGTATTCATGGGCTCTCAGCGCCACACTGCGGGGATCCTTTTTTATGCCGATGCGAGTATCAGCATCGCAGATAGAGCAGATCATACGCAATGTTGGTACTTCGTAAAAGGGGTCTATCTGTGCGGTGCTGATATCCGGCATCAAAACCATATCGCCACTTTCAACGCTTCTCATTCCAGGGATGGAAGAGCCGTCGAAGGCCACGCCGCGAGATAGCACGTTCTCCAATCTTCTGGCCGGGAAAGTGATGTGATACCACTTGCCGTCAAGGCCGACATACTTCAGGTCGATCGCTTTCACCTCGTTTTCAGCGATCATTTTTTGAACTTTCTTTAGGTCCATATCTTCTCCATATATATATATATATATTTTGTTTGTTATCTGCTGAGGTTCTGATGCAAGCTTACAGCGGCAACCCCATCAGCCGCATAATGAAAGTAACCGGAGGCAGCACTATTTTACCGATCAGGTTGAGTCCCAAGAGATTGGAAATAATAATGAAGGCAAAAAGATAGATCATCCCCTTGCGTTCCTGCGCCGTCCACTTAAAATAAGCCTCATCCGTGAGGAAAATACCCAGCACCTTGGATCCATCCAAGGGTGGCACGGGAATGAGGTTGAAGAAAGCCAAAAGCAGGTTTAGAAAGATTACGTACCACAACACATGCTGTAGCGCCGGAAAAGCCGCCAGCAAGTGGAAGATAACACTCAGCACGATGGCGATGAGGATGTTTGAAGCCGGACCAGCAAGCGCAGTAAGCCCGGAATCACGCTTTAGATTTCGAAAATTGTAGGGATTGAACGGCACGGGTTTGGCATAACCATAGATAAAACCGGCGCTAAAATAGAGGATCAAGGGAAGAATCACAGTTCCAAAGATATCGATGTGCTTTCTAGGGTTGAAGCTAAGGCGCCCCGCCCGCTGTGCCGAATCGTCACCCAAAGCAAAGGCGGCAAAGGCATGACTCACTTCATGGATGATGATGCTGTAGAACACCAACAAAATGATTGCAGTGTTTGAGATAATACTTTGTAGATTCAAATTCCTACCCTAAACCTTCTTTAGTTTCAAGAACTTACGTTTGCCGGCACGCAGGATTGCAGCGTCCCTGATCTCCACCTCGGCATCAAATACACTGATCTTTTCGCCATCCAGACTTACCCCGCCGCCTTGGATCAAGCGCTTGGCTTCTGAGTTACTGGAACACAATCCGCTCTGCACCAATAGTTGTGCCAATTTCATACTGGTTTCGCTAACTTCATATTCCGGTATATCCTCCGGGATTTCCTTTTTTGAAAAGAGGTTCTCAAAACCTTCCTGCGCCTTCTGTGCTTCTTCTTCACCATGATATAGCTTCACGATCTCCCACGCCAGTTGTTTCTTCAAAACCATGGGATTGGTGCCTTTTGCCAGCTCTTGCTTTACTTGTTCCAAGCGGTCTGTATCGTAGGATGTGGCATAGTTGTAGTAGTTCATAATCAGGCTGTCCGGGATGCTCATCACTTTGCCATATTTATCCGCAGGAACATCAAAAACAGCGATATAATTATTCAGGGATTTACCCATTTTATTCACACCATCGGTGCCCAAAAGGATTGGCGAAAGCACAGCGATCTGCTGTTCCATGCCAAAATAACGCTGCATGTCGCGCCCACAGAGGATGTTGAACTTCTGTTCCGTTGCGCCCAGTTCCACATCGCTTTCGATGGCCACGGAATCGTAGCCCTGCAAGACCGGATACATCAGCTCGTGCATGCCCAGGGAAAGCCCCTGTTCATAACGATTGCGGAAGGTATCGTGCGCCATGAATTGTGCTAAGGTAAACTTACCCAAAAGCTTGAGCACGTCTGCCATACCCATGCCGCCAAACCATTCACTTTGATAGCGGATCTCTGTCTGTTCCGGTTTTAGAATAGTAAAGAGCTGATCCATATATTTTTCGCTGTTTATCTTCACCTGCTCATGCGTGAGCGGAGGTCTGGAATCGTCTCTGCCGGTGGGATCACCGATCTGGGCGGTAAAATCCCCGATAATGATGACGCCGGTGTGGCCTAAATCCTGAAAATCCCGCATCTTGCGGATTGGCACCAGATGGCCGATGTGGATATCGAAACCGGTGGGATCGATACCGTATTTGATGCGGAGCGGTTTTCCGCTCTTGGCACTTTTTGCCAGCTTGCCTTTCAGCTCATCCAGCGGGATGATTTCCTCCACGCTTTTTGTAATAATTTTCATTTCATGTTCAAAACTCATTGTGTCTCTTCCTATAAGGATTTGCGATAGATGTGCATAATGCAGGGGAAGGCTTTTCTTGTCAAGTATAGTGAAGCTGGAGAAATTCTTCCCATTCTTTTAAGCCTGATACTTCTCTGCGTTCGCTCTCTTCTTTCTTCGATGCTGCAGGAGTTTTCTCGTAACATTCCAGATGCTACGTCTCATTCTTTCGGAGGATCGGAATCCTCTATTCGAAGCTTCTGAAAGCTCCATTACAATCGGAAAGCTCTGTTACGATAATTGCAGCTGCCATCTCTGGACTGCCAAACTCTTATTTAGCAGAAGTAGCGGAGCCATTTACAAGAGAAGACCTTCGGTCTTTGCGGCAAATGCAGTTTTCCACACCAATGCTTCTCAGCACTGAGTATCAATGAAGTCCAAAAGCCTCAGAGCAAGAGGCCAGTTCTGATTAGGTAAAGGCTTGTTACTCCATTATTCACCATCTTGCGGACACAAAAATCTACGCTATCTGCGTACTCTGCCTGCTATTCTTCCTCCCTGTTTCAATCAGTGCCGAACCAGATATAAAGCCGTTATCATCTAGTGCTCACTCGATGAACACCCGATGATATCTGCTTCGGCAAGCGATGGAGCACAGGAGAAGCACAGTGAAGTTGACCTAAACAATGCACTGGAGTAACAAGACACCTATGTTATACAGAGTTCATATTGTAATGTCATAATTCTAGATAGCTGCAGCGGCACAAGGATGATATTGTGTCGTTTTTCAAGTCCGCAAACACATCTACCATATCTGCCATCATTTGCTTAAGTGAACCAAAGACACGGTTATGGATAAAGTGAGTTTTCATGTATTTCCATAAACGTTCAATTGGGTTTAACTCTGGAGAATATGGAGGAAGATATATGATATCAATATTGTCAGGGACTACAAGGTCTTTGGATTTATGCCATCCTGCCTGGTCCATAATGATGACAATCTCTTCATTTCCATATGCCAGGCTCATTTGCTCCAGATACAGATTCATCATGTCCGTGTTTACCCAGGGCAGAAATAATGAGAAGTTCTCACCGGACTTTGGCTCCACCGAGCCATAGACATAGAAGTTCTGATAGGCTTGTTTGACTTTTATCTGAAGCGGCTTTCCTGACAATGCCCAGATCCTAGCTAAGCTAGTTTGGAGGCCGAAGCGGGCTTCGTCAAAGAAGAACACTCTCAGATCGGGATTTCTTTCAGTTTTTGCCCTCAGGTAATCTTGAGTTTTTTTTTATACTCTGCCTGTTTTTCCTTATCTGCCATGATATGGGTGGGACGGGGCCGCTTAAAGCGGATTTTCATCTTTGCGAGATTCACTGACATGGCAGGTTTACTGATCTTCACACCATATGCTCTTTCCAGCTCTCCTCTGAGCCTGTCCAGTGTCCAAAATACCGGATTGCCTTCATTATCTTTTTGCGTAGTGATCCACTGAACTACCTGACTTTTCATTTCATCCGACAAAAGAGCAGGTTTATGTCCTTTCGGGTGGTCAATCAGACCTTCCACTCCGTGCTCTTTGAATTGGTTTATCCAACGGAAAAGAGTACGGGGGTTAATTCGGTATGCCTTGGCAATCTCTTCGGTCTTGAGCCAGGAAAAGCTCGATAGTATCGTCAGCTTCTTCACCACATCTCCATTGGGTAAGACTGATATCGCTTGCTCAATAGCCGCCAAAGTACTAGCATCAATGCTGTGCTTCTGTCGTCCCATTTCTCACTCCTTGTATGTTATGATATGGGACAAGATAATCAGTATTTATGGCATGTCAATATAAATCCTGTATTATCTATAAGATACATAAGGTCAAATGAGCTCCAATTGCACTATCCGAGTCAAATAATTGTAATCTGCGCCCAATTTGAGGTAAAAAAGCCCTCGGTTCCACGAGGGCCTAGATGTAAGCTTTTGGTATGTACTACCACCTAAGATGGGCAAATGCACGGTTGGCTTCTGCCATCTTGTGGGTATCTTCGCGTTTTTTGATGGAAGAGCCTTCTTTCTTGTAGGCTGCCATCAGTTCAGCGGCAAGTTTTTCCGTCATAGTCTTTTCGCTGCGGGAGCGAGAGTTTCCGATGATCCATCTGAAGGCGATGGCGCGGCCGTTTTTCTCGTTCACTTCCATGGGAATCTGGTAGTTTGATCCACCAACGCGGCGGGAAACCACTTTCACTTGCGGACGCACATTTTCCAGAGCAGTCTTAAAAACTTCCAGAGGTTCTTGCTTGGTCTTTTCTTGGATGATTTCGAAGGCTCCGTACACGATGCTTTCAGCGATAGACTTTTTGCCCTTTACCATCAAGCAGTTCATAAACTTGGTAAGGACGACGTCGTTGTATTTGGGATCCGGCAGTACTTCACGTACTATAGCTTTGCGTTTTCTTGGCATTTAAAAATCCCTCCTACTTTTTCTTGGGACGCTTGGTTCCATATTTGGAACGTGAGTTTGTACGTTTTTCCACTCCGGAGGAATCCAAAGCACCCCGGACGATATGATAGCGAACACCGGGAAGGTCTTTTACACGACCACCGCGCACCAGCACAATGGAGTGTTCCTGCAAATTATGTCCTTCACCGGGAATATAAGCTGTAACTTCAAATCCGTTCACAAGACGGACACGAGCGACTTTACGAAGAGCTGAGTTGGGTTTTTTGGGCGTAGTCGTGTAAACACGAGTGCATACTCCGCGCCTTTGCGGACATCCCATTAGCGCCCTGTTTTTCTTTTTGACCTCAACAGCAGTTCTTCCTTTTCGGATCAATTGGTTGATGGTTGGCACTGATTTTCTCCTTATCTTTATTTCAGTGTATTAGTAAATATCTTAGAAATCAAGGATATCCTCAGCTTCTTCACTCACATCCGGGTGAGCGAGTTTACTGATGATCTGGGCAACTGTGTCACCATTGGCCACAGCTTCCTTGATCAGGTTGTTATAGGTTTTGGTACCGGTACCCACAGGGATGCGATGACCCAGGATGATACTCTCTTTGAGACCTTCCAGATAGTCCATGCTGCCTTCTATAGCAGCCTTTGTGAGCACTTTGGTAGTTTCTTGGAACGACGCTGAAGAAAGCCAGCTATCCGTCAAGAGAGAAATTTTGGTGATTCCCAAAAGCAGTTGTTCAAATTGGGCAGGTTGCTTATCGAAGGAGATAGCTTCACGGTTTTCACGCTCCACGCGGATTTTATCCACTATGTCTCCCTGCAAAAAGCTGGTGCTGCCGCTGTCTGTAATGCGTACTTTTTTGAACATCTGACGGATGATTACGCTCACGTGCTTGTCGTCGATCTTCACGCCTTGCTTGCGGTAGATTTCCTGGATTTCATTCAGGATCAGCATCTGGGCTTCGATAACACCTTTCACCAGCATATCATGAGGATCCAGCGGGCCGTCGGACAGAGCATCACCGCTCTCTACGCGGTCACCTTGGTGAACGATGATACGTTTTCCGGTGGGAATGGAGTATTTGCGGCCGGCCAGGGGCTGTCCGTCGCTGACCATATCGCCAGATTCCACAATGCTTTCCTGTTCCGGGGGAACCATGAATACAGTACCGCAGAGCGCAGCACCTTCTTTCACCGATTCGCCATCGGATACTATGAGTTCCTGGGATTTCGGAATTGCGTATTCCACTGGCTTTTGACCACGTTTGGCGATCTGTACCACAGTCTTTTTCCCTTCGATGATGATCTTGCATTTTCCGCTGTTCTCAGCAACCACAGTCTTGTTGTTCAAGACAAAGATACGCTGCTGTTTATCATCGTCGGTAAGCAAGACCACTTGCCCGTCGTTGGGAGCAAAGAGGCCATTTGGCGGGGTAACGAATATGTCACGACCGGTTTTCTTCAGACCACCAATGGTAACCACACCGTCGATATCCGAAATGCGGGCTTTGTCTTTGGGCACACGAGCTTCAAAGAGATCCTGCACGCGGGGCAGACCACCGGTGATATCACGCTGTTTGATGGTCATACGGGAGGTCTGACCCAGGATATCTCCCTGATGCACAAAACTGCCGTCTTCCACACGCACCACCAATCCGGTGGGAAGCGGAATCAAGCGGATGGTGCCGTCCTGGTCCACAATCTTGAATTGCGGTTGTTTCTTCCGGTCTTTGGATTCTATGATCGTGATATCACGGCTGAAGGTGATGTCGTTGTACTCTTCTTTATATGTGATATCTTTGATGAAGTGTTCATAATGCAGCTTGCCTTGGGCAGTTGAAATGAGAGGATTGTTGAATTGATCCCAAGACAGTAGCTTAGTATTGGTGGCAATCTTCTGGCCGTCGCGAACGTGGACGGTGGCAGCATATTCCACCTTGTATTCTTCGATAACTTTGTTTTCGTCTTCCTCTTCCACGATGACCAATTTACCCAAGTGGGACACAGAAATAAGGTATCCTTCGGTATTGATCACTGTGTTCATGCGGTCGAATTTCACAATACCGTCATGAGCTGAAACCACTTCAGCCAAGTCTGTAGCTGTGGAAGCGGCACCACCGATGTGGAATGTACGCAAGGTAAGCTGCGTGCCTGGTTCACCGATACTCTGAGCGGCGATGATGCCTACGGGATCGCCCAACACCACCGGTTTGAGTGTGGCAAGGTTGCGGCCGTAGCACTTTGCACAGAGCCCATGCTCTGCTTCACAAGTAAGAACACTGCGCACATGAACGCTTATCATACCGTGATTTTGCAGTGTGCGCGCCATCTTGTTGCTGATCTCTTCGCCGGCATTTACCAATACCTTTCCGGTTACGGGATCGATGACATCCTCGGCGGCATATCGTCCTTGAATGCGTTCTGCCAGGCTCTGCACCACTTCATTGCCTTCTTTCAGTACTGTCATGTGAACACCGCGGTTGGTTCCGCAATCCTCCATTGTGATGATGGCGTTTTGGGCAACGTCCACCAGGCGGCGGGTAAGGTATCCGGCGTCGGCAGTCTTCAAAGCGGTGTCGGCCAAACCCTTACGGGCACCATGAGTGGAGATGAAGTATTCCAGCACGGTAAGGCCTTGTTTAAAGTTCGATTTGATTGGGGTTTCGATCACATCTGCGCCACCGGTGGAACCGATCTTGGAAGGTTTGTCCATCAGTCCACGCATAGCGCCCAGCTGTTTGATCTGATCTTTGGATCCGCGAGCACCGGATTTGAACATCATGTAGATGGAGTTTAGGCCGTTACGGTTGCTCGAAAGCTCGTCCATCATCTCGTCGGTCACGCGAACGGTGGTCTTTTTCCAAGTATCCACTACGCGGCCCATACGTTCGTTCTCGGTAATTCCGCCCTGTTGGTGCAGATTCGAGATCTTCAGCACTTCCTGCTCGGATTCACTGATAATCTCGTCTTTACGCTTTGGAACAATGATATCGCCAAAGCTAAAGGTTACTCCGGCACGTGTTGCATAGCGGAATCCGGTTGCTTTCAGCTCATCAAGGAATTCGGCGGTGCGAGCTTGACCCACAGCGTCGTAACAAAGCATGGCAAGGTCGTTGATCTTACCCTTGTCATAAGTGATGTTTTGATATCCAACTTCAGCCGGGATGATCTGGTTGAAGATCACTCGGCCGACTGTGGTAACGATGTAGTTACCTTCCACCTTCACGCGAATCCAGGTATGTAGATCTAGGCTGCGCTCGATTACAGCATCACCTTTCACGCTGCAGAGCTGCTCCTCGGTCTCATAGGCAGCTATCACATCGTCCGGGCCGTAGAAATGCTTCAGACTCGTGACATCTTCCGGAGGATCACACTCGGTCATGGTAAGATAGTAGCATCCCAACACGATGTCCTGGTTTGCTGCCATCGCCAATCTGCCGTTTGCAGGCAGGAGCAGGTTGCGGGTGGAGAGCATCAATACTCTGGCTTCAATCTGCGCTTCCAGTGAGAGCGGGACATACACGCCCATCTGGTCGCCATCGAAGTCCGCATTGAAGGGTACGCAGACCATAGGATGCAGTTGGATGGCTTTGTTGTCCGTCAATACCGGCATAAAGGCTTGAATACCCAAGCGGTGCAATGTGGGTGCGCGGTTCAACAGGATGGGATAGTCTTGCACCACATCTTCCAGAATACTCCAGATTTCAGGTTGTTTTCTGTCGATGAGTTTCTTGGCGTTCTTTACTTTATCCACTTCGCCCATCTTTTGCAGACGTTCGATGAGGTATGGCTTAAATAGTTCTACTGCCATCTCTTTGGGCAATCCGCATTGATAGAGCTTTAAATCCGGACCTACCGTGATCACGGAACGGCCGGAGTAGTCCACACGTTTACCCAGAAGGTTTTGACGGAAGCGCCCCTGTTTTCCCTTCAGTTGATCAGTGAGGGATTTGAGTGGGCGATTGCCTCTGCCACGCACGGGACGGGCCTTACGGCTATTGTCGATAAGTGCGTCCACTGCTTCCTGGAGCATGCGCTTTTCATTACGCAGGATAACCTCAGGTGCGCGGATTTCCAAGAGGCCTTTGAGGCGGTTGTTTCTGGTTATCACACGGCGATAGAGGTCATTGAAGTCTGCCGTGGCAAATCTTCCGCCTTCCAGCGGAACCAGCGGCCGCAATGTGGGTGGCAGCACGGGCAAAGCTTCCAGAATCATGTGAGAGGGTGCATTACCGCTTCTGATGAAGGCGTCCACGATCTTTAGCTTGTTGATCAGTTTCTGCTTTCTAAGGGCGGATTCCTCAAATTTGAGGCGGGTTCTCAGATCCAGCGCTTCGTTCTTCAGGTTGATGCGATCCAGAAGCTCTTTCACCGCTTCTGCACCCATCATGGCTACGAAGTTGTCGCCGACCTTATCCTTAATCTCATAATATTCATCTACTTCCAAAAGCTCCATCTTCTCGTAGGGGCTGTCACCCGGGTCGACCACAATGAAGGATTCGTAGTACAGTACACGTTCCAAATCCTTGATGGTCATATCCAGCAGAGTGCCGATCTTCGAAGGAGCGGATTTTACAAACCAAATATGGGCAATCGGTACTGCCAATTGGATGTGCCCCATGCGGGTACGACGCACACGGCTGGTGGTAACCAACACATTACAGCGTTCGCACACGGTGTTTTGAAAGCGTTTCTTTTTATATTTCCCGCAGGCGCATTCATAGTCCCTTTCGGGGCCGAAGATGCGTTCGCAGAATAATCCGTCTTTTTCCGGTTTGAGAGTACGGTAGTTCAGGGTATCAGGCTTTGTAACCTCACCGTGAGACCACTCGTTCATGATGGTTTCGGGGGAAGCTATCTTGATGCGAACAGCGTCATACTCACTTGGTCTTACTTCACGTCTTGTATCTTTCATCCTGTAATCCCCTTATTTACCTGCGTCGTCTTTCACAAACTCAATATCGAAGCCCAAGGATTTGAGCTCACTGACCAATACATTGAAGGATTCCGGTATTCCGGGAGGCGGTGGATTCTCGCCACGGGTAATGGCTTTGAAGGCATTGTTTCTGCCATCCACATCATCACTCTTGATGGTAAGCATTTCTTCCAGCAAGTGGGCAGCACCATAAGCTTCCAAAGCCCAGACTTCCATTTCACCCAATCTTTGTCCGCCGTGCTGAGCCTTTCCGCCCAGAGGCTGTTGTGTAATAAGGGAGTAGGGGCCGGTGGAACGGGCATGCATTTTATCTGCTACCAGGTGATTCAGTTTCATCATATAGATAATGCCCACGGTTACTCTTTCCTTGAACGGATTGCCGTTCTTACCGTCGTAGAGCACCATCTTACCGTCTTCGGCAAATCCCGCGGTTCTCAATTCCTCGCGGATATCCTCGTTGCTGGCGCCATCGAAGATGGGAGTTTCCACTTCAAAACCGAGGTATTTTGCCGCCAGGCCGAGGTGAGTCTCCATGATCTGCCCGATATTCATACGGGAAGGCACACCCAGGGGATTGAGCACGATGTCAATCGGAGTACCGTCTTCCATAAAGGGCATATCTTCAATGGGAGCGATGATGGAGATCACGCCTTTGTTTCCATGACGTCCCGCCATCTTGTCCCCAACTTCGATTTTGCGCTTTTTCGCTACATACACCTTCACCATCTTGCGTACGCCGTATTGCAGTTCGTCACCGTGTTTAATGCGTTCGCGGGATTTCTTGTAGATGTTTTCGCTTTGTTCTAGAGATTGCTTTATCTTCAGGGCAATGTCTTGATATATGCTGTTGTTTACTTCGGGATCTTCCACCAATTCCACATCCAGATCCAATTTCTTGAAATTGATGCGTTTGAGGTCTTCTTTATTTATCTTCTTTCCGGGAGCTATAAAGAACTCGTTGGTCTTTTCGTCCCAAATGGTCTTGGCTTTTTGTCCAAACAGGATAGTGGATATCTTTTCTTCTTTAAATTCATCCACTTTCTTGCGGCGCAACGCCAATTCCGCTTTCAATTTACGAATCTTATCGTCGCTTTCATCTTCCTGATCGGTGCCATCTTCCAGGCGGGAAAACACCTTTACGTCTATCACAACGCCTTCCATACCCGGCTTGGCTTTCAGAGAGCTGTTGGTAAAGTCGCCGGCTCTGTCGCCAAAAAGGGCACGCATCAGGTTCTCTTCCGGAGAAGGATCGATCTCAATGCTCTTTGGGGTTACCTTACCCACGATGATGTCTCCGGCTTGAATCACAGAGCCAACGCGGATAATACCGGTTTTATCCAGATTACGCAGAGCATTTGAGGGAACATTCGGGATGTCGTAGGCCAGTTCTTCGCGACCGTTTTTCACGTTACGCACCAGCACTTCCATCTCTTCTATGTAGATAGATGTAAGAGTGTCTTCGCGAGCCACTTTTTCACTAAGGATGATGGCGTCTTCATAGTTGTAACCATACCAGGGCATAAAGGCGACCATCATGTTTGTTCCCAAAGCCAGACGGTTGTCTTCCACACAAGCGCCATCGGACAAGGGCTGACCCTTGCGCACGGTATCACCAATGCGCACGATGGGACGCTGATTGGCACAGGTATCCTGGTTTGTACGAACAAATTTCTTCAGCTTTATCCTGCTGCCAATTCCCAGATACAAGGCCTCGTCTCTTTCATCCAAAGCCTTCAGATCGATGTAAGCTGAAGTAACGTTTACCACAGTAGCATCGTAAGGAGCCACGGCAATACCAGAGGTATCTATGGTAACGATCTTTTCCATTCCGGTGCCCACAATCGGAGCTTGCGGATTGATGAGCGGAACCGCTTGGCGTTGCATGTTTGAGCCCATCAGAGCACGGTTTGCGTCGTCATGTTCCAGGAAGGGGATCATCGCTGCAGAAACAGAAACCATCTGCTGCGGAGCTATGTCCATAAATTGGACTTCAGTGGGGCTTACCTGTATGAATTCGCCCCGTTCGCGGGCAAACACCATCTCATCAGTGATGCGGCGATTGTCGTCCAGATTTACTTCAGACTGAGCAATAATATATTTTTCTTCCTCGGCAGCATCCATATACACGTATTCGTCGCTCACCACACCATTGTTCACTTTGCGGTAAGGTGTTTCGATGAAGCCCAGATGATTGATCCGGCTGTATATGGCAGGAGACACTATGAGACCGATATTGGGTCCCTCAGGAGTCTCGATGGGGCACACGCGGCCATAGTGTGAAGAGTGAACGTCGCGAACCTCAAATCCGGCACGATCGCGGGTGAGACCGCCGGGACCCAAAGCTGACAAGGCACGTTTATGACGCAATCCGGCAAGAGGATTGGTCTGCTCCATAAACTGCGATAGCTGGCCGGTAAGGAAGAATCCCTGTACCACGTTTATCAGCGCATTGCTGTTCACGAGATCATGGACTGTTATTTCATCTATATTTGAGATTGCCATACGTTCCTGAATTATACGGGCAACCATGGCAAGCCCGGAGGTATATTGTTCTTGAAGCAGCTCGCCTACTGTACGTACGCGGCGATTGGCGAGGTTGTCGATGTCGTCCACCTCGTCTTGATCGTGATAGATATTGATCAGGGTCTTGAAGATGTGCACAAAGTCTTCCACCGTGAGTGTCATCACGGAGGGATTCACATTCACACCCAGACGGGAATTTATCTTATAACGGCCTACATCGCCCAAGTTATAGCGCTTTTCATTGAAGAACATGCGGTCCACCAGCTGTTGAGCTGCTTCCAGCGGAGCATCTTCGCCGGGGCGGATGAGGGAGTAAATCTTTTTCAGCGCTTCTTCCTGGTTGTAGGTTGGGTCTTTGGCCATGGTGTTTTCCAACACCTTGCGGGCGATTTCAAAATCGTAGTCTATCACTTCCACTTGTTTGATCTTATGTTCGCCCAAAATTTTGATCAGAGTATCGTTCACCTGTTCATTGGCAAAGGCTATGGGTTCTTCCACGCCACTAACCTTGATGTCTTTGAATAGATGGCGGTTTTTTGCCTCTGCGATAGATACTGATTCGCTTTGATAGAATGTTTTACGCAGGTCGTGATTGGTGGAGATGCCGATTGCGCGGAACAGAGTGGTAACGGGCAATTTGCGGCGTTTATCGATATGTACATACATCACGTCGTGGATATCGATATCAAACTCCAGCCAAGAGCCGTTGTAGGGTATTACTTTCGCAGAATACAGGGTTTTTCCGGAGGGATGTTTTTCTTCGGAGAAGAATACCCCGGGGGAGCGTTGTAATTGGGATATGATGACGCGTTCAGCGCCATTGACCACGAAGGTTCCCTGATCTGTCACCAAGGGGATTTCGCCCAGGAATACGTCTTGCTCCAGGGTGTCTTTATGTTCCCGGCCGGTTTCAGTGTTTTCGAAGACAGAGAGGCGCAATTTGGCCTTCAGAGGGGCCTGGTAAGACAGATTGCGCTCGCGGCATTCGTCTATACTATATTTTTCTTGTAGCACGTTGTATTCGATGAATTCGAGAAGAAAATTGCCTTTGTTATCTTCAATGGGGAAGATTGATTCAAAGACGGCCTGCAGTCCTTTCTTCGTTCTGCGTTGAGGGTGAATATCCTTCTGTAGAAAATCGTTGAATGATTCTACTTGCATAGCCAGGAGATTCGGAATCTCCACTTCGGGAATACCCAGCTCGGCAAATCTTCCGGAGATACGGGAAAAACTTTTGATCTTTCTCAAAAGCTCACTCCTTTGTGCCCTTTAGACACATTCGGTAGAGGTTGGTATGGTGTATGGGATACGCTTCTTGCCAGCGGTCCATAGCTTTGCCACAATGATCGGCGGGTTTTGCCATTTTTCTGATTATATTAGCTAAATTAGTCCAAAAAAAGTCCTTGTGGACTTTTTTTGGACATTTGTTTTGGCATAGAGCCGTATTACTTAAGTTCGACGGTTGCGCCGACGTCTTCAAGTTTCTTCTTTATGGAATCGGCTTCTTCTTTGCTTACTTTTTCACCGATAGCTTTCGGAGCGCTATCTACGAGGTCTTTTGCTTCTTTCAGACCAAGATTGGTGATTTCACGAACTACTTTGATTACGTTGATCTTCTTGTCCCCAGCACTGGCAAGGATCACATCAAATTCGGTCTGTTCTTCTTTAGCTTCAGCAACGCCACCGGCAGGAGCGGCAAAGGCAGCTACGGGAGCAGCGGCGGATACGCCAAATATCTCTTCCATTTCTTTGACGAGTTCAGAGAGCTCAAGAACGGTCATTTCTTTAATCAGGTCAATTACTTGTTGTTTTTTATCGGACATCTTTCCTCCATCGGATATATAAATAATTCTTGATTAGCTGGCATCAGCTTGTTTTGTTGCGAGTGCGTCCACCGCATATATGAATTTGCGGATTACACCCTGGTTTACCGCCATGAACCCGGTGAGCGGAGCAGTCATGCTGCCCAGTACTTTGGCCAGTAGTTCATCACGGCTGGGAAGGGTAGCCAGAGCTTTAAGCTCTTTGGGGCTAAATACATGTCCTGCCACGTATCCGGCTTTGAAGCTGGGATAGTCGGCCTCTTCCATTACTTCTTTTATGAACTTCGCAATCACATGAGCGGGGGCAACTTCTTCTTCCAGGCATACAGCTACGGCAGTGGGGCCTTTCAGATAGTCATCCAGTTCGGTGATTCCCAGTTCGTTCAATGCAATTTTGAGCAGTGTGTTTTTCTGCACCAGATAATCCACCTTTTCTGTGCGGAAGCGGTTGCGCAGTTCATTCACCTGTTCGATGTTTATTCCCTTGTAATCCACTAGTACGATCGCTTTTGCGCTGCTCAGTCTTTCGACGAGGTTCTTTACAGTATCTACTTTGTATTGTTGAACCATGTTTTCGTGCCTCCCTTTAGCTCTTTGCTGCCAAGGTTGCGCTTGCGACCTGTAGTTTGATGCCGGGGCCCATGGTTGTGCACAGAGTGATGCTCTTAATAAAAACTCCCTTGAGGGTTGCAGGGCGTTCTTTGAGAACCGCAGAGAGAATGGCTTTCACGTTGTCTCTCAATTT
>JALOBM010000031.1:23582-25539 GCA_023228285.1 Candidatus Cloacimonadota bacterium
CTCAATTTGCCTTCTTCAAAGCTGATCTTGCCGGCCGGAACATGCAGGTTGGCGAATTTATCCACTCTGTAAGTGACCTTTCCGCCTTTTGCTTCTGCAACGGCTTTGGCAATATCCATGGTTACGGTTCCCACTTTGGGATTGGGCATCAGTCCGCGCGGACCGAGGACACGGCCTAATTTTCCGATACGTCCCATCAGGTTCGGAGTAGTGATGACCACGTCGAAATCGAACCACCCACCGGTGATTTTTTCCACGAGTTCATCTACTCCAACGTAATCGGCGCCAGCATTTCTGGCTTCGTCTGCTTTGTCACCTTCAGCAAAGACCAACACACGCATTGTCTTACCCGTTCCATGGGGCAGAACCAGCGAGTTTCTGATCTGCTGATCGGCTTTGCGAGGATCCACGCCAAGATTGAAGTGAATTTCGACCGTTTCGTCAAACTTCGGAGCCGGCAGGCTCTTGAGCAGTTTGAGTGCATCGTCGAGATCAAAACGTTTCTGGCGGTCATACATCGCATAGGCGACTTTGTACCTTTTACTATGTTTCATTGAATCTCCTTTATGAATACTATCTCCTGCACCGGGCGGGGTCACTCTTCGATGGTGACGCCCATGCTCCGTGCAGTACCTGCGATCATACTCATAGCGGATTCAAGGGAATGGCAATTCATATCCTGGATTTTGAGTTCGGCGATCGTCTTCAGCTGCGCTTGATTCAATTTCCCCACTTTGGCTTTGTTTGGGGTAGCGGAACCTTTTGCAAGGCCTGCTTCTTTTTTTATCAGTACGCTGGCTGGAGGAGTCTTGATCTCAAAAGTAAATGATTTATTCTTTGCTACGTAGATCACTACCGGAAACACCATTCCGGGTTGATCTTGAGTTTTATCGTTAAACTGGCGGCAGAATTCTGGTATATTCACACCAGCCTGACCCAATGCGGGACCGACCGGAGGAGCCGGAGTTGCTTTACCGGCAGGCAATTGCAGTTTTATGATTGCTACGGCATCTTTTGGTTTTGCCATGATTTATTTCCTCTTTGTATAATATCTATTTCTTAATCAGTTCTACTTGATTTCCATTAAGCTCTACAGGGGTGCGACGGCCAAACACCGTAACATCGATCACCAGCTTGTTGCCTTCATCGGCAGTTTTTTGCACGATGCCCTCAAAATCGGAGAAAGGTCCGGATATCACACGCACCAAGTCTCCCGGCATATATGAAAAAGTCTTGAAATCGCGATCCGGATCTGCTATGCCCAGCAAGCGATCCACTTCTTCCTGAGGTAGTGCGATGGGGTCTTTGTGTTCCTTGCTCATGCCCAAAAAACTGGTCACACCAGCCATGCTCAGGATATAGGTCTTCAGTTCCTGGCTCATTTCTGCTTCAAGGATCACATAACTGGTAAAAACCTTGCGTTCCCGCTCGATCTTCTTACCGTCCCGGATGACAAAAGTCTTGCGTACGGGCACCAATATCTGCCCGACGGATTTACCCAGTTCGGTTCCTTCCAGACCCTTTTCGATCGCGGTCTTTACCTTGTTCTCAAAACTTGAGTAGGTATGGATTACATACCATTTCATTGCCACAGGTCTTCCCCTTAAAACAGCAGTTCCAAGATCTTCGAAAAGCCAAAATCCACCAAGGAGAGAAAGATGGCCACGATGGCGGACATTACTATCACCACCACTGTACCCTCTTTGAGGTCATCCTTACCAGGCCAGCTAACCGATTTCATCTCAGAACGCACATCGCGGAAAAAGCGACTTACATTTTCAAATTTCATTTATCTCACCATTTTCCCCGGCGCATCGCCAAAAACGATCTCCGGAAAATAATGTTGGCAGGACAGGCAGGAATCGAACCCGCAACCCCCGGTTTTGGAGACCGGTGCTCTACCAGTTGAACTACTGTCCTGCAACATCTATTAATCAGCGTTTAGCGCTGTTTGTGA
>JALOBM010000110.1 GCA_023228285.1 Candidatus Cloacimonadota bacterium
GAAGTGGTGATTAAATTTGAAGAAACGGTGATTAAAACCAGTCAGAGAATGACCGCTATAGAAGCCCATTTTCCCGATTTGAAGTTTTCGGTGATGAAAATTGAAGTTTTCAGTGAGGGTTTATACAATTTTCGGTGAGACTTTATAGTCTCCATTATCCCAATTTGCTGAATGGTTGAGAAAAAGCTTGACGAGAATCCATTCCTTCCTATATATGAACATATACTCATATATAGGAGATATTATGACTGATGAATGCTTATGCAAACTAATATCAGACAAGGATATAGCTGAGATTAAAGCAGCTCTGCCCCATCCGGACACAATAGGAAAACTAGCCGAATTCTTCAAGGTTTTTGGTGATCCCTCCCGTCTTACACTGCTGCATTATCTTTCAAGAGCAGAATTATGCGTAGCCGATCTAGCTGCTTTGGCAAATATGGGACAATCTGCAGTGTCTCATCAGCTGAAGATATTGCGTTTGAGTCGCTTGGTGAAGTACCGTCGTGAAGGCACTGTGTTGTACTATTCGCTGGACGACGATCACATCCAAAGTCTGTTTAAGGTAGCTCTGGACCACGTATTAGAGGAAGCATGATTATAAAAGAGTACAGTGTAAACAACCTTGACTGTGCCGGTTGCAGTGCCAAAATCGAAGGCGAAATATCGAACCTGGCTGAAGTAAAGCAGGCAAATCTGGATTTTATCAACAAACGTTTGGTGATACAATATCATAAAAAAAGCGACAAGGCTTTGGAAAAGCTGAATCGAATCGCATCAAGCATCGAGCCGGGAGTAACCATTACAGACCAAGAAGAACCTGTGAGAGCCGGTAAGTCGCATTATGCCAAAGTGATTTTCATGGGTATAGGACTATGGCTGATAGCCAGTATCTTCTCCTTTTCAGCCATTGTCACCACCATCCTGATGCTATTGGCTTATCTGATGGTAGCCGGCAGAGTACTGCATAGCGCGCTCAAAGAAGTCTTTTCCCGAAAGCTTTTGGCAGAGCATTTCCTGATGAGCGTCGCCAGCCTGGGAGCAGTGTATCTGGGAGAATACACCGAAGCTATTGCCGTAATCGCCTTGTATGAATTAGGACAATATCTGGAAGCCAAAGCCATTTCTCGCAGCAGAACTACAGTTTCCTCGATTATATCACTAAAGCCTGAAATGGCACATCTAGAGTGTGATAGCGGTACAAAGGACATAAAGCTGGGAGAAATAAGCAAGGGAAGCATCCTGCTGGTGTATCCCGGTGAGCGCATCCCCCTGGACGGAGAGGTACTAAAGGGCGAAAGCAGTTTGGATGCTTCCAGTATCAGCGGAGAATCTGCTCCTGTAGCTGTTCAACCTGGAGATCATGTATATGCCGGCTGTATGAATCAAGGGGGATTACTGGAGATTCGGGTAAGCCATGAAGAATCTGAAAGTATGGTATCCCGCATCCTCTCACTCATCGATAATGCTTCTACCCGAAAATCCCGCCAGGAACGCTTTATAACTAGATTTTCCCGAGTATATACTCCGATTGTTGTAGCGTTGGCATTTGTTGTGTTTATACTGCCCACCATTTTAGGTTATCCTGCAGCAATATGGTTCAAACGCTCATTGGTGTTTCTGATCGTAAGCTGCCCCTGTGCCCTGGTGATATCCATTCCTCTCACCTACTACATTGGAATTGGGATCGCTGCCCGAAAGGGTATCATCTTCAAGGGAAGTATATTTCTGGATGGTTTGAGACGGATTCAAAGCCTTGTATTCGATAAAACAGGTACTCTCACCAGCGGCAATCTTAAACTTCAAACCTTGCATCCCGCAGCAGATGTTACGGAAATAGAATTACAACGAGCATTGTATATCTGCGAGCAAAACTCCATGCATCCCTTCGCTCTGGCAGTGAAGAAAGCGCTGGATGAGCCCTATGACAGCTCTTTGCTACACAGCTTTAAGGAACACGCAGGGAAAGGTGTGCGGTTAGTGTACGACTCACACAACTATCTGGCGGGATCGCAAAGCTTTTTGGAAGCGGAAGGCTTCAAAGATTTTGAGGACACAAAGGAATATAGCAGCGTACACGTGGCTGTGGACAACACTTATTTGGGAGCAGCAGGATTCAACGATGAGATCAAAGACAATATGCCAAAGAGCCTTGCATCCCTAAGAAAGCAGGGAGTAAAGTCCATGTACATGTTATCCGGAGACAAACAGGTAAGAGCAGCTCATGTGGCGAAAGAACTGGGTTTGGACGGCTTTAAATCCGAGTTGCTTCCATCAGATAAACTGCAAGCTTTAGAGAGCATTATACATGAGAGTAATCATAGAGTTGCCTACATCGGAGATGGAATGAATGACGCTCCAGTCCTTGCCAGAGCGGATATTGGCATAGCCATGGGCGCCATTGGTGCTGAAGCTTCCATCGACAGCGCTGATATCGTGTTACTAAACGACAAACCCATACAATTGGTTCAGGCTTTCAAACTGTCCCGGGCTACAAACCGAAAGGTTTGGCAAAACATAGTATTAGCTCTAGCCATTAAAATACTGGTGATGGCATTGGGTATTGCAGGTATCAGTGGTTTGTGGGAAGCTATCATAGCGGATGTGGGAGTGACCCTGTTGGTGATCTTTAATAGCCTTGGACTAAGCAGAATCGACAGGATGCTTGACAAGAAATAAGCATCAAAGATTTTGGAAAGATACATTGACTGATATGGAGAGATAATGGCCGTAATCATAAGTCTTCCGGATGGAAGCAAACGAGAGTACCCGTCTGCAATTAGCGCCTTGCAAGTGGTTAATGACATCAGTCCCCGCTTGGCGGATGCCGCATTAGCAGCAGAAATTAACCACAAATTGTGTGATATAGACACCATGATAGAAAGCGATGCCGAACTTTTGATCCATACTTTTAGAACCGAACAAGGTAAAGAGCTGTATTGGCACAGCACCGCTCACTTGATGGCTCAAGCTGTAAAGCAGCTCTGGCCCGAGGTTCAAGTAACCATAGGCCCGGCCATCGAACAAGGCTTTTACTACGATTTTGACCGCGAGGAGTCCTTTAGCGACGAAGAACTATTGAAGATTGAAGATCGCATGAAGGAACTGAGCGCACTAGATCTGCCATACCATCGCAAAGAGCTAAGCAAAGCAGAAGCCATGGAAATCTTCAAAGGTATGAATGAGCATTACAAAGTAGAGATCCTGGAAGACATTCCTGATGACCAGGTGATTAGCACTTACAGTCAGGGAGACTTCATTGATCTCTGCAGAGGACCACATATCCCCTCGACAGGTAAAATCAAAGCAGTAAAGCTGTTGAAGAGTTCTGGAGCATATTGGCGCGGCGATGAAAAGAACAAAATGCTGAAGCGCATTTATGGTATCAGCTTTCCCAGTAACAAAGAACTGAAAGAGTACTTGCATTTTTTGGAAGAAGCTGCCAAACGAGACCACCGAAAGCTGGGTAGGGATCTGGATCTATTCTCCATAAGCGAAGAAGTGGGTGCAGGCTTGGTGCTCTGGCATCCCAATGGAGCAATGATTCGCCATCTCATTGAAGCCTATTGGAAAGATGCTCATCTGAAGAACGGTTACAAATTGGTATATTCTCCCCATGTAGGTCGTAGTAATCTATGGCAGACCAGCGGTCACTTGGGATTTTATAAAGAAAACATGTATTCAAACATGGATGTGGAAGGTCAGGATTATTACATAAAGCCGATGAACTGCCCCTTTCACCTGAGTATATACAATGCCAATCATCACAGCTATCGTGAATTACCTGTACGACTTGCAGAATTGGGTACTGTGTATCGTTATGAAAGAAGCGGTGTATTACATGGCCTGATGCGCGTTCGCGGCTTTACTCAGGACGATGCTCACATTATCTGTACTCCAGATCAAGTAAGCGATGAAGTTGAAAAATTGATAGTATTCTCTCTGAATATGCTCAAGAGTTTTGGTTTTCAAGAGTTTATGATCTTTCTCTCCACCAAGCCGGAAGCCTCTGTGGGAGAGGTTTCGGATTGGGATATGGCAACCGAGAGTTTGAAGGCTTCTCTGAACAAGTTGGGTTTGGAATTTAGTGTTGATGAAGGTGGCGGTGCCTTCTACGGTCCCAAGATAGATATCAAGATCAAAGATGCTATCGGTAGAGCTTGGCAATGTACTACCATCCAGTTTGATTTCAACCTACCGGAACGCTTTGATATGCAATATATAGGCGCAGACAATCAAGCACATAGGCCATACATGATTCACCGGGCGGTATTGGGCTCGGTGGAGCGTTTCTTTGCCACTCTTCTGGAGTATCACGGAGGCAATCTACCTTTGTGGTTGGCTCCGGTGCAGATAATGATCCTACCGATCACTGATGCCCAATTGGAGTATGCCAAGAGTATTCAGGACAAGATGCAGGCCGAAGGTTTTCGTTGCGAAATAGATATTCGAAGTGAGAAGATAGGATACAAAATCCGCGAAGCTGAGCTGAAGAAGATCCCCTATATGTGTATCATCGGGAAGAAAGAAGCCGAAGAGGGAACTCTCACTTTACGGCGGCACACTCAAGGCGATTTGGGAGCAATGGATTATTCCCACGCGCTTGATCAGATCAAGAAAGAATTATGAGCATCGTTGATAACATCAAAGAAGAACTCTTGAAAGAAGCTTCCGCCATCACTACGGTGGCGGAAGAGCTTGATCAGACACAACTGGAACACGCCTTTTCTTTGTTGCGAAACTGTAAGGGCAAAGTGGTGGTAACGGGAATCGGTAAAGCAGGCATCATTGCTCGCAAAATATCCGCTACTTTGGCCAGCACAGGCACAAGCTCCATCTTTCTGCATGCTGCAGAAGGAATTCACGGAGATTTGGGCATGCTATCAACCATGGATGTGGTAATGGCCATATCAAACAGCGGGAACACATCGGAGATGCTGGCGATAATTCCGTTTATTAAGTTCATCGGAATTCCGCTAATCAGCCTCACCGGCAATCCGGATTCTCAATTGGCAAAAGCATCTGATGCCGTGCTCTGCACAAAAGTGGATTCCGATTTAGAACCACTGGGGATGGTTCCCACTTCCAGCACCACCGTGGCCTTAGCGCTGGGGGATGCTCTCGCTATTGCCCTACTGAAAGATAAGAATTTCTCTCTGAACGATTTTGCCCGCTTTCATCCCGGAGGAGCTATCGGCAAGCGTCTGCTGCTGAAAGTAAAAGATTTGATGCATTATGGAGATGCTTTACCCCGGGTACACGAAGATACTCTGATGAGCGAAACCATCCTGGAGATGACCGGTAAGAAGCTGGGATGCACAGTTGTCGAGAATGAACAGGGGTATATGACCGGTATCATTACGGATGGAGATCTACGTAGGCAATTGCAAATCAAAGGCGATGAATTGTTACGCCATTGTGCTGTTGAATGCATGACCAAGAGTCCCAAACATAGCTTTGCCGAAGTGTTGGCAGTAAGTGCTTTGGCAATGATGGAACAACACTCCATTACCATGCTGCCAATAGTGGACGATGAAGGCAAAGCTGTCGGTATCCTTCACATGCACGATCTTATCCGCGCCGGAGTAGTATAAGTCTCTCTATTTAACCCAAACAATGCTCTGGAGCAACATCCTGGATATCTATTTTAAACGAGCGAATAAACATTGACTTCAATTAGCAGGAGTGGAAACTATGTGTTGTCTGAAGTCCACCCCCTTAACTTACTAATCTTTCCCAGTAGCCCATGTGATTGAGAGGCAGTAAAATAGCTTAAAATACTTCTTGACAAAAACACCTCGTATATTATTGTTGCTTTATGCTTTAGGCAAGGAATAACAACGAGGTGTT
>JALOBM010000032.1 GCA_023228285.1 Candidatus Cloacimonadota bacterium
GTCCTTGTTCCTTATCTCGCCTCTTTTTATCTTGCCGCCTATAGTCTTTGGCAGCTCTTCCGTGAATTCTATTATTCTTGGATACTTATATGGGGCGGTAACTCTCTTGACATGGTCCTGAAGCTCCTTTACAAGTTCAGGTGAGGGCATATAGCCCTTTGCCAGTACGACAGTGGCTTTGACTATCTGTCCTCTGATAGGGTCAGGAACGGCCGTTACAGCGCATTCCACGACTGCCTTATGCTCTAAAAGAGCGCTCTCTACTTCAAACGGTCCTATCCTGTAACCTGAACATTTTATAACGTCGTCATTCCTGCCTACGAACCAGTAATACCCTTCGCTGTCACGCCATGCCACATCCTTCAGATTGTATTCATCCGTCAGTTCTATCATGTCGCCTGTAGCATAATCTTTTATGTATCCGTAAAACAGTCCGACAGGATGCTCTTTATCTATACCCGATACTACTATCTCGCCTTCCTCGCCGTCCTCGCATTCCTTGCCTTCGCTGTTTATGAGCTTTATATTATACAAAGGCGAAGGTTTTCCCATTGATCCCGGTTTAGGATCGAACCATGGGAAATTAGCAATCATTACCGATGATTCGGTCTGTCCGAAACCTTCAGTCATGGATATGCCGGTCAGTTCCTTCCATTTTCTGAATACTTCGGGATTCAATGGTTCGCCAGCTATACAGAAATGCTTTACCGAGGAAAGATCGAACTTCGATACGTCCTCCTGGAGCATGAACCTGTACATCGTAGGAGGCGCGCAGAAAGTCGTAAGCTTATACTTCTCGATCATACGAAGAAGATTCAAAGGCACGAATTTATCCATGTCATATGCGAATATGACGGCTCCTGCTATCCACTGGCCGTATATCTTGCCCCAGCCGAACTTTGCCCAGCCCGAATCGGAAACACTCATATGGAGCTTTCCTTCCTCGACCTGCTGCCAGTATTTAGCCGTAACTATATGCCCTAAAGGATATGTAAAGTCATGACGCACCATCTTCGGCATGCCTGTTGTACCTGACGTGAAGTACAGAAGCATCGTATCGCTGTTATTTGTGGCTTCTTTGCCTTCCGGTCTTTTGAATTCATCGGAAAAGCCTTCAATGGATAAATCGAAATTCTCCCAGCCTTCTTTTTCTCCTGCAACCATTATCCTGTTCCTGACGGAAGGGCATTCGGGAAGAGCAAGCTCAGCCTGAGAGATCACGAAAGGATCGTTCACGCATATAAAAGCGGATACGCTTGCCGATACAGCCCTGTATATCATGTCTTTTTTCGTAAGCTGCAATGATGCCGGTATTAAGATGGCGCCTATCTTATGGATAGCTGTCGCTATGACCCAGTATTCCCATCTTCTTCTTAATATGACCATAATGACCGAACCTTTTCTTATGCCAAGGCTCATAAGGTAGTTGGCTGTCCGGTTAGATAATCTTCTTATGTCTTCAAATGTAAGTATCTTTTCATTACCATGGTCGTCGCACCACACCAGGGCTTTCATGGTACTGTCTTTTTCCGCCCATGCATCGACTATATCAAAACCGAAGTTAAACGATTCAGGCACATTCACCCTGTAATTTTTCTTAAAATCCTCATATGAATCAAATTCTGTTCTTGGCAGGAATCTCTCCAGCATAAATTTCTCCTTACTCCGCGCGGTTATTCCGCGCAGTTATTCTGCTATGACGGTAAGAAATACCGTCTGTTCTTTTCCTGCGCATTTCTGCCCGTGAAAATGTGTTGGATTGAAGTATATGCTGTCGCCTTCATTTAAAAGGATATCCGTCCCGTCAAAAGTTACCTTCATGGAGCCCTTAAGCACATAGTTGAATTCCTGTCCTGCGTGTTTTACCAGTGCGGCAGGTTTGTCCGAAGGATCCAGAGTCACAAGAAGAGGCTGCATTATCTTTTTATTGTAACGAAATGCCAGATCTGAATACAGATATCCGGGATATCTGTCCACTTCCTTGCCCTGGCCGGATTTCACTATGTGATACGTGTCAAGCCTTGAAGCCGATCCGGTCAGTATCTCGGCAAGATCGACGTTGAACTTGTTCGCTATCTGGAATATCGTGCTTATCGGTATATTCTGTCCGTTTGCCTCATATTCCTTATATAGATTTTCATCTATTCCCAGCTCAGCGGCCAGTTCGCTCTGCGTATATCCGCACGCGTCACGAAGCTCAGCTATCCTTTTTGCTATCTCCAGTACCTGTTCCATGTTATATCTCCCACCCTATTCTGAGTGCTTTTCTGTTCATCTCTATCATGTTTGCTTTTTTTGCCGGAACGCATTTCAGTATCGCTCCGTCCAAAGCGTCTTTCGAACAGAATGCGGTTTCCTTATACAGTTTTCCCAGCAGTATTATATTCGCCAGGCCGGAAAGATCATTTTCTTCAGCCAGTTTTGAAGCGGGAATATAGAAAACGCGTACATCTTTTCTTTCGACCTTCTTGTCAACCATGGTGGAGTCCACAAGAACTATCCCTCCGGGTACAACGCTGTCTATGAATTTGTCCAGTGAAGGCTCATTCATCGCTATTAAGACGTCAGGATCCACTACAAGAGGGGAGCCTATGAGCTCGTCTGATACCACTACAGAACAGTTGCATGTACCGCCTCTCATTTCCGGCCCGTAAGCGGGCAGCCATGAGAGCTGTTTATTGTCTAGAAGGGCTGCATATGCGGTGACTTTGCCTGAAAAGAGTATTCCTTGTCCGCCAAAGCCTGCCATTATCATATTGAGAGTGCTCATTTTTTCACCTCCGCATCGATATCCTTGTATACTCCTAAAGGATAATACGGTATCATATTGTCCCTTAACCATTCCAGAGATTCTGCAGGCGAGAGGCCCCAGTTCGTTGGACAGGTGGAAAGCACTTCCACGATTGAAAATCCTTTTTTATCTATCTGGTTCTGGAATGCTTTCTTTATCGCTTTTTTCGCAATGTTTACGTTCTTCACGCAGTCTACCGTGACCCTCTGTGCAAGCGCGCAGCCTGTCATCGTGGAGAGCATCTCGCATACGCGTACAGGATAACCCGCGGTTTTCGGATCCCTTCCGTAAGGAGTCGTCTGGGTTATCTGCCCTGGAAGGCTCGTAGGAGCCATCTGTCCGCCTGTCATACCGTATATCGCGTTGTTAGCAAAAATAACCGTTATGTTTTCGCCTCTGGCAGCCGCATGTACTGTCTCAGCGGTACCGATAGCTGCGAGGTCTCCGTCTCCCTGATATGTGAATACTATATTATCCGGTCTTGCCCTTTTTATACCTGTGGCAACGGCAGGAGCTCTCCCGTGAGGCGCCTGCACCATATCGCATCCGAAGAAGTTGTAATTCATGACTGCGCAGCCTACAGGGGCTACGCCTACCGTCTTTCCTTCAATACCCAGTTCATCTATCACTTCCGCTACAAGGCGGTGTATTATACCGTGCGTGCAGCCGGGGCAGAATGAGAACGGGACGTCGAGCAAAGCTTTTGGTTTTTGAAATACTATAGCCATTATTCCTTACCTCCTGCTATTTCTTTTAACGCATTTAAGACTTCGGCAGGCGTGGGTATTATGCCTCCGGTCCTTCCGTAGAAGCGTACGGGTTTTCTTCCGTTAACGGCCAGTCTGACGTCGTCCACCATCTGGCCCATGCTCATTTCGACGGTCAGAAACGCTTTTACGTGAGCGGTGTGCTTCTCTATGGCTTTTACCGGGAAAGGCCATAATGTCAAAGGGCGTAAGAGCCCAGCCTTTATACCTAAAGCCCTTGCCTGATTAACAGCGGTTCTTGATATTCTTGAAGATGCCCCGTATGCCACGATCACTATATCCGCATCGTCGCAAAGGTATTCGTCGGCTATCTGTTCATTCTCCTTTATATACTCATATCTCTTGTATCTTTCTTTTATTAAGTCTTCAAGAGACGATGGCGTGAGATAAAGTGAGTTTATGACGTTATGCGCTCTTTTATTCTGATGTCCTGAAGCTGCCCACGGTTTTTCAGGCAGATTAACCTCATATGACTCATCCGTAAGTTCCACAGGCTCCATCATCTGTCCGAGCATGCCGTCTGACAGAATCATTGAAGGCATCCTGTATTTATCCGAAAGATCGAATGCGGTTTTCACAAGGTCCATCATCTCCTGTACTGTGGAAGGCGCGAATACCAGAAGCTGGTAGTCTCCATGGCCGAGAGCCTTGGTCGCCTGCCAGTAATCCGCCTGTGAAGGCTGTATGCCTCCAAGACCCGGGCCGCCTCTTTGCACGTTGACTATAAGGCCGGGAAGGTCGCTTCCCGCCATATATGAGACTCCTTCTGATTTAAGGCTTATTCCTGGCGAGCTTGATGACGTCATGGCTCGTAACCCTGCCGCGCTTGCTCCTAATACCATGTTTATTGCGGCTATTTCCGATTCAGCCTGAAGGAATGTTCCTCCAAGAGAAGGCATCTTTTTAGCCATATATGCCGCGACTTCAGTCTGCGGTGTTATAGGGTATCCGAAGAAATGCCTGCAGCCTGCACGTAATGCGGCTTCAGCAAGAGCTTCGTTTCCCTTCATAAGTACTTTTGTCATGTCGTTTTCCTACCTTTCTACCGTTATAGCAACATCGGGACACATGATAGCGCATGATGCGCATCCTATGCACTTCGATTCATCCGTTAGTTCCGCAGGATGATATCCCTTGCTGTTGAGTTTTGTTGAAGAGAGTGCGAGGATATGTTTGGGACATGCTATAACGCACATCTCACAGCCTTTGCACAGCGCTTCGTTAATAATTGCTTTTGCCATATTTATACAGCCTCCTTATCAGCTTCCCCAGGGTGTTCTTACGTAAGTCTCTATGGGGTACAGATTATCTGTTATTGGTTTTATATTATTACTTATACTATTATCATATATTTCCTTCGGTATCGTTGTGCAAAGGATAGGCAGATTCAGCAATTCTGATGTCTTGTCCGCGTAATCCAGTGAATCACGTACCGTATCCGGCGTGCTGAGCGATTTTAAATGTGAGTTGTTCACTATGTATGTCACCTTTAATCTGCATGCATATTCTATCTGTTTTAGAACCTGGGCGCTGTCTTTTGGATCGGATATGAGCGATCTGTATTTGTTGATCACATACAGCATATCATATTCCCTGTCTTTTATGTTTCTGAAGAACTGCCCAAGCACCATAGCGCCCGCATCGTCTCCTCCTGCGTCTATTATGACGTAGCCTGCGCTCTCGAAAACGGAGTATACATCCGGCAGTATGACAGGCGTATCAAGGTTTGTGCCTGCAAAAGCCGGCGCTATGACCTTTATCCCGACGGATTCTAAAAATGCCGTGTAATCGGAGGAACGGAAATACGGGTTTACGATGTCCATGTCAACCAGCGTTACATCTTTGCCTTCCTTTTTCATATTAACCGCAAGGTTCATTGCGAAAGTGGTCTTACCGCTTCCGTAGTGCCCGCATATGATTATTATCTTCTTCAGTTCCTTCATTTTACCGTTTCCCCATACATCGCAGATGTATTTATATCGCAGATGTATTTATATCTGCCTATATATTATACCTGAAAATATTTATTTTACAGTATATCACTAAATATGAATAAATCAAACAGAAAATATGCAAATTTAAAATGTTATTGTGGTACTGTCCTCAAGGGGATATAATTTTGATAATAAAGGGTGCGAAGGTGTGAAATGAATAGTATAAAACTGAGGATTGCGAATGAAAATGATGCGGAAGCTCTTCTGGCTATATACAGCCAATACACTGATACGGCAATCACGTTTGAATATGGGAAGCCGTCGCTGGAAGCTTTCACCGAGCGTATAAAGGATATATCCGCATTTTATCCGTATATCGTCTGCGAGTCAGACGGTGTGGTAATAGGATATGCATATGCACACAGGCAGAGGGAAAGAGCCGCATACAGGTGGAATGCGGAATCGACTGTATATATAGATAACAGATATACAGGCAAAGGTATCGGAAGAAGGCTGTATTCGGCATTGATTGAAATACTGACGCTGATGAATATAAAAAACATATATGCGTATATAACCGTGCCTAACGAAAAAAGCGAGGGGCTGCACTATTCAATGGGTTTTCTGAAGGCCGGGCTGTATAAGAATACGGGGTATAAGGATGGCAGATGGCTGGATGTACTTTGCCTTGTAAAGAATATCGGCATATACGGTAAAGATCCCGCGGAAGTGAAGCCGATAAACGAGATACCTGCATCATCTGTGCGTCAGGTGCTGGATAAGTACGAAAAATGAAGGAAAAGTGAGTTGTCTATTCATATATGCTCCGTATGTATCATTGACAAATGATATTCCCGGGAAATATAATGAATGGAAAACCTGACATTATTATGGGAGGATGACTAAATGGAACCTAAGATATCCGAGATAGCTGACAGGATCAGGACATTAAGAGAGATAATGGATTTTTCGCAAAGTGAAATGGCAACTGCTGCGGGAGTATCGCTTGAGGAATACATTTTACTGGAAAACGGAGGATCCAGCGATTATTCGTTTACGTTCCTATACAGATGCGCGGAAAAATTCGGCGTGGATATCATCGAGCTCTTAACAGGTGAGAATCCTCATCTTGGCGAATATGCAGTCGTAAGGCAGGGGAACGGCCTTCTTATAAAAAGAAGGGAACAGTTTGAGTATCATCATCTTGCTCCTAACTTTAAAAACAAGACAGCGGAACCTTTCATAGTAAGAGCTCCTTACAGGAAAGAAGAACAGGACAAACCTCTTATACTGCACGGGCATGAAGGTCAGGAGTTCGACTATATCATAAGCGGTACGCTGAAATTCGGCCATGGTACGCATGAGGAAATATTGAATGCGGGCGATTCCGTTTACTATAACGCCGGTGTGGAACACGGCATGATCGCAACTGGGGGCAGGGAATGCGTATTCCTGGCAATAGTGATGAAAGACCCTCTCAAGGAGCAGGCATGAGGAATATAAACTTAAGGTACGTAGATGAAACATATGACGACAAAGGGGTGCTTCGGACATATAAGCTGAAATATCCTGAAAGCTTCAACTTCGGATATGATGTTGTGGATGATATAGCTGTAAATGATCCTGACAGGGTCGCCATGATATGGTGCGATACGAAAGATAACGAAAAAGTATTCACCTTCAAGGATATAAAGAGATATTCGGATAAAACGGCAAATTACTTCAAATCCATCGGTATAACAAAGGGCGATATGGTTGCTGTTATACTTAAAAGGCATTACCAGTTCTGGTATGTATCGGTTGCGCTTCATAAGATCGGAGCGGTAATGATACCAATCACATTCATGATCACTGCCCACGACGCAGAATACCGTATTAATGCGGCATCGGTGAAGGCAGTCATCTGTACAAGCGACGGCCAGGCAGCGCAGGCTGTGGATGAAGTGGAAAGCATTTGCAAGACGCTTAAAAACAAGATAATGGTATGCCGTGAACAGGATACGCTCAGACAGGGCTGGGAAGACCTGGATGCGAACGTGGAAGCGGCATCGGAAAAATGGGAAAAAGCCGAAACGAATATATATGATCCTTTCCTAATGTATTTTTCATCAGGCACATCAGGTTATCCCAAAATGGTACTGCATAATCAGACGTATGCACTGGCTCATCTTTTTACCGCAAAACACTGGCACAACGTTGATCCAAACGGCCTTCATTTAACTATAGCCGACACCGGCTGGGGAAAAGCCGTATGGGGAAAGCTGTACGGCCAATGGCTGATGGAGTCCGCTGTTTTCGTGTATGATTATGATAAGTTCGAAGCAGGCAAAATCCTTTCGCTTATAAAGAAATACAGCATAACGTCATTATGCTGTCCTCCCACAATGTTCAGATTCCTTATAAAAGAAGGACTGGAAAAATATGATCTTTCTTCTCTTAAGTATGTCACCACTGCGGGTGAGGCATTGAATCCGGATGTTTTCAATTCATGGTATGAAGCGACAGGGCTTAAACTGATGGAAGGATTCGGCCAGACAGAGACTACCGTGGCCGTATGCAATCTAAAAGGGATGACGCCGAAGCCCGGTTCGATAGGAAAACCTTCGCCACAGTATCAGGTGGAACTGATGGACAATGACGGCAATCCATGCCCTAACGGCGTCACAGGCGAAATAGTCATTAAATGCGATCCGCATCCTGAAGGGCTGATGGATTGCTATTACAGAAACGAGGACCGCACGAAAGAAGCAATGTTTAACGGATACTACCATACCGGAGATACGGCATGGAGGGATGAAGACGGATATTTCTGGTTCGTAGGCAGAAATGACGATATAATCAAATCCTCAGGGTATCGTATAGGGCCTTTTGAAATAGAAAGCGTATTAAACGGTAATCCGAAGGTTCTGGAAAGCGCTGTTACAGGCGTACCTGACGAAATAAGAGGAATGGTCGTGAAAGCCACGATCGTACTTGCCAAAGGGCAGCAGCCCTCTGAAGAACTGAAAAAAGAACTTCAGGATTATGTGAAACATGAGACTGCCCCATACAAGTATCCGCGTATAATCGAGTTTGTCAGTGAGCTTCCAAAGACCATAAACGGGAAAATCAGAAGACAGGCAATACGCGAAAAAGACACAGATAAGTAGAATAATCTAACATTTTACGTGAAAATTCTACGATTTTTATAAATGTATTGTATATATAAGCTATTTCATATAAAATTAAAAGTACGATATTGGAAATATATTAAAATTCGATATACAAGGGAGTCAAGTAATGAACAAAAAGAGCGTAATAAAAGTAATAACAATAGTATTAGTGTTGGTATGTGTCCTTTCATTAACAGGATGCGGACCCAAAACTGAATGTAAAGATGCAGTACTCGCTTTCCAAGCAGCCGCAAACGCCTGTGACGTAGCAGCGATGCTTGATAGTATGAGCCGTGATACGGTAAAGACATTAAGAGGCAATAAGTCGGTAGAAGAATATATAGCATCAAAAACCACAGATGAACTGCTTGCTCAGATAGTCAATATCCTGGCAGCATCAGAAATTGAGAATCCAAGAGAATTCCTGGAGACTTTCACACTTGATTATGACAATACTGATATAAGAGATAATTATGCTGCATTATATGGCATCGTTACATATACTCAGAACGGCGAATTGGTTACGACAGATACGATTTTTAACCTTGCAAGAGAGAATGTCTCTCAACCATGGAAGGTATCAGGGATCGCTCTGTAAAGACTATAAGATAATAACAGATAAGAAAAGCCATTAAGGCTTTTCTTTTTTTGTTGTAAAACATATGTTGTAAAACATATGTGCGCACTGATATACTAAGCATAGGAGAATAAGACATGAGAGTATTTATAGCCATCAATTTCAATGACGACATAAAAGACCGCCTCCAAAAAGCAGAAAAAGAACTGAAAAACATGTCTGCTAAAGGTAATTTCACGTCAAGAGACAATCTGCATCTTACCCTGGTTTTTCTGGGGGAAATAGGAGAAGAGAGGGTCAAACTCGCCCAGTTATGCGTAAAGAATATCGTCGCAAGCGGATTCGATATGCAATTCAACAGGTTAGGCAAGTTTGAAAGAGACGGAGGGAATATATACTGGGTAGGGACAGATAACAATAACGATCTAAAGTGGATATATGAACAGCTATATAAAAATCTGACTTCATATGACTTCTACTTAAGAGACCTGGAATATGTTCCGCATCTTACGCTTGGAAGGGAAATAGAACTCAAGCCTGATGCTGACGTAGAAAGCTACAGGCAGGAGTTCCCGACGATAGACATCCATGTGGACAGGATCAACCTTATGAAGTCTGAAAGAATAGACGGTAAACTTACATATACTGTGCTGTATACCAAAGAACTCGGTAAATAATCAAATATGTGCCAATAAGAAAGGAGCGTCACGATGACGCTCCTTTTTGACTACGTAAATATGTTTATTAAAATCCGGTCTAGTATCTTACTGGCGCTGTCTTTCCCGTCTCAAGCGATTCTTCGATCGCATTCATAACAAGCACCGGAACGAGAAGCTCCTGTTCGGTCATGGGAAGCTTTCCTGTCCTTACCATGTTTACAAAATGTCCGAATTCCACGGTAAATATGCCGGTCGTATCGATATACTTCACGTCCAGTCCTTTTTCTCCGTATACCACGGAAACATAGCTCTTTGTCGCAGCAAATTCCATTACTACGTCATATCTGCTGTAATGGGCTACTGCAGTCATGTGTCCGTTCTTTATGAATGCGGATACTGAATCCATGTCCATACCGTATACCGCAAGCACCATCTCAACAAGATGGGGAGCGTAGAAATACAGGCCGCCGTATTCGCTTTCGGTTGATGCAGGGAAGTTCATTACTCCGCCATATATAGTCCCGAACTCATTGTTTTTAACCTGCTCCTTAAGCGCGAGTATCTCCGGTGAGTATTTGCAGCCGGAACCGCCTGATATAGGCACGTTCAGTTCTTTTGCCGCTTTAATAAGCTCCCTTGCTTCAGATGGGTCGATAGTGAACGGTTTGTCTATGAATGCAGGCTTGCCTGCCTTTATAAACGGCAGCGAGCATGATTTGTGGTATTTGCCGTGTCTGTTCGTAACTATAACGCAGTCCACCATATCGAGCATATCGAGAGGATCATCAACTATGACAGCATCCTTGATACCGCATTTTTCTATTATGTTTTCGCTTGGAGCTTTTTCCAGCGCGTAAAAGGCGGTGATCTTAAAATCCTTGTATTCTTCCTTGAAGCATATTTCTTTTGCAAATGCCAGTGCATGGGAATTCTCTGTCCCCAACATTCCTACTCTGTACATGATGTTCTCCTAGTCTTTGTTAAAGTATTTCGTTACTTTCGTTATCGCTTCTATAATGTCTTTTATGTCCTGCTCAGTATAAAATTCATTCATGCCTAATTTAACGGCTGTTTCCAGTATCTCTTCCGCAACAGGGCATAATCCCTTTTCATATGATATATCGCGGCCGTAATACTTTGAGTCGAAAGGCGCGTGGGTCCCTTTATAGCCTTCTTTGTTCTGGAACATGTCGTAAAGGTATACGCATGAAGGTATATAACCCTGCTGGCAGGCTATTCCTTCCGCTTTCAATGCTGATGTGAACGTGGCTATATCAGTCCCTACCTCATCCGGATTTATCCTCAGCATATAGAACCAGTAGCTGGATTCATTGCCTTTTTTCACTTCGTGAGGATATATCCCTTTTAATCCCTTTATACCTTTTGTTATCATATTGCCGTATGCGGTACGTGTCCTGCATATGCCCTCAAGTTTGTCGAGCTGTGCGATCGCGACCGCTCCTGTAAGCTCGTTCATCCTGTAATTAGGAGCAAGGTATTCTATTTTACGTAAGGTACCCGCTTCCTTGCTGAATCTGTTATAGTTCTTGTCTGCGAACATGAATGTGGTCTCATATCTTTTCGGATCGTTCACAAGTACCATTCCGCCGTCACCTGCCGATATATGCTTGAAATCATTCAGGCTGAAGCAGCCCATATCGCCTATGGTTCCTGCAAGACGGCCGTGATACTTGCACATATATGACTGTGCGCAGTCTTCGACGACGAATAAGTTGAATTCTTTCGCTATCGCCATTATTTCATCCATCTCTGCGGGATTTCCTGCAAGATGCACTACGACGATGGCCTTTGTCTTATCTGTGATCCTTTCCCTTATGCTCTTAGGATCCATGTTGTATGTATGAGGATCCAGATCCGCGAATACCGGTATGGCATTCTGGAACATTATACCGATGATGCTTCCCATATCAGTTATAGGGGAGGTAATGACTTCATCGCCTTCTGTTATACCTAAAGCTCCTAATGCGACGTGTATCGCAGCTGTTCCTGATGATACCGCAACACACTTTTCCACGCCGTACATAGAAGCGAATTTCGCGCACATTTCTTTAACTTTCTTACCTGACCAGTAGAACAGTGTGTTCTGATCCAGCGCTTCTTTAAGTTGAGCCAGTTCTTCCTCACCGAAACGTTTACCGGTTCCGTAAGGTACTTTCTTGACTTTTTCTCCGCCGTACAAAGCAAGTTCTTTTTTCATTTCTTCCTCCTAAATTAATATAGACATGTAATCCGTGATCCGTGGTATGTTTTTAACAACGCAGCGTGCATCGACTCTTGTTACTCCCGGTCTTTCGGCCGCATTATCACAATAATCGGAACGCATAAATTCAACTTTTATCTCTAACGGCTCAGTAAACGTGAGAGGTCTGATGCTGCCTATCAGGCCTACACCTCTTTTTGCCGCATCTTCTATCCTTTTTACTGATTCATCAAGATCATACAGGGAAGCCTTGTTCCTGCCGATACCGGCTTTTACCGGCGCAACAGCTATATCCCCGAAAAAATCCTTAGCTTCCTTACATGCGGCTTCATCTCCGCTTGCCATTACGACAGGTATACCGTATGCGCCGCAGAATGCCCCGCCCTGGACCATCTCGCCGCATCTTATACCGTTTATGTAGTAGTTATACCAGCTTGTAGAGCTCTGGCAGTGGTCTAAAAAACCGTTCAGCGTGCCCGGCATAGCGTGCGTGCCGACGAACATGAATGCATCGGTAGTTTTATGCATGCCCTGGTTGTAGTAATCTATAAGGTTTATCTTTAAAGCTCTTTTATCAAGAAGCTCATCTATGAAGTTTCTGCCTCTCATATGACCGTCGGTAACAGATACCGAATCCGCGCCGCCAAGAAATGCACCATTTATCGCGGCATTCACGTCGCACATCAGCCGCTCAAGAGTATATCTGTAGTTTTCTGATTCCTGATTTATCTGATCTATACTTCCGATGCCGCTGATGCCTTCCAGATCGGTGATAATATGGATATGCATGAACTATACCTCGTTCCATACAAAGAATAACCTAATTATATCATAGATATTCAAAGGTACAGTAAGTTTATATGGAAATGTGGAGATATGGAGATATGTAAGATATAATAAAAAGAGCAAAGGCAGGGAAATGAAGAAGCTCGTAAAGGTTATAAGTCTTGTATTGATCACAGCGGTTTTAGCGGGATGCGTTCATGTGCCGCTTGTTTCCAACCCTGTTGACTCACCGGTTCCGTCCGTTTCCGAACCGGTACCGCTGCCGTCAGAAACTGAGACGCCTCTGCCTCTTACTGATGAGCAGATCAGAGAGCAGCTGGAAGAGGAAAGAAAACTTGCCGATGGGGAGTTTTACGTACCGTTAAAAGCGCTCGAAGACGAAACTTCAAAGACTATGATCGATGTAAAGGGGTTATACGTAAGGGGAGAGACCGCGGCCCAGAGGCTGGATGATAACTATGTCCGTAAATACGAGGCATACGTACTGTCGCTTGATGAAAATGATACCGAAAAAACTGAGCAGCTGTTGAAAGATTGCAGCGGGATAACGGAATTTGAGAAAATAACAGGTCTGATACTTGCTACCAAACTGAATGCTGTGGTTATAAATACAAAGGATGACGGAGGGTTTGTAAATATCCCTGTTTCAGCGGCATGCATGGAGACGGCATGCAGTCAGAGCGGGACTCTTAATAATATATCCGAAATACTGGCAAAGCTTAAAGGTTACGGCATATATACGATAGCAAGGATAGTCGTGTTCAAGGATGACGTTCTGGCAAAGCTTCCTAAGTATGCTATAAAGTATGACAGCGGGGAAGTATGGAAGGACTATTCAGATGCTTCATGGGTCGACCCCTATGACGAGTGGGTACAGGATTACAACATATGTATCGCGAAAGAATGTGCGCTTTACGGCTTTGATGAGATACAGTTCGATTATGTGAGATTCCCTGAGAAATTTTCGCAATATGCCGTATCAGTAGAATATCTGGAAGGGCGGATCAGACAGGATGAGCTAATACTGGATTTTTTAAACAAAGCGCATGAAGCGCTTCTACCATATAATGTGAACGTGGCTGCGGATGTCTTCGGATGTGTGGCAAGGATATGGGATGATGAACTCAATATAGATATAGGGCAGGTATGGTACAATCTGACGCAGGCAGTGGACTACATATGCCCTATGGTCTATCCGAGCCATTACAGGGGCACGACATGGTATACGTACAACGATCCGAACAAAGAACCGTACCTTATAGTTAAGGGAGCGATAAGCGATTCGTTGTTTATCAATTCAGCATTCAAAGAAGGCGCCACGGTACGTTTCTGGCTTCAGGATTTCGAACAGTACGGATATCCGTACGGACCGGAACAGATACTGGACGAGGTAAAAGCCCTTAATGAAGCGGGAATAGATACGTATATATTCTGGAATTCCAAAAACATTTATGACCCGTACAATTACCTTGTCCTGGATGATACTGATCCTCTGATCATTCAAAAAGACAGTGAGACTGATCTCTCCGGAAGAACATACCTTACCACCGCAAACGAATATCTTAACGCGCTGATACAGGAAGATCCGTATTACCTTTACATACTTACTCCGCTAAACAGCAGGGCAGAGGAATACAAGGTATTCAAAGAGTCAATGACAGAAAGCGATATTTGTAGCTATATCATAGGCAGGCACGAGATGAAGGAAGGCAAAGCATATATATATGTAAAAATCCAGAATTCTGAAGGTATAAGCGACGATATGATCCTTATACTGGCCAAAGAGAACGGTATATGGAAAGTTGAAAGCCTTTCATAAAAACAATTGTTAAATCTTTGTAACATTTTGTAAAAGGGCTTTTCCTGTGTTATAATCTACTCCCAAAGGAGAAATGCCTGAAATGCCGGAAAAAGATGATGATATAAAGATCATCGCGAATAATAAAAAAGCGTGGTACGACTATGAACTGGAAGAATTTATTGAAGCAGGGATAGTTTTATCAGGTACCGAAGTGAAATCCTTGAGGGGCGGTAATACCAATCTAAGGGATTCATATGGGTATATAAAGGATTTTGAAATATTCGTTTCAGGAATGCACATCTCCCATTACGAAAAGGGAAACATAAACAACGTGGATCCCGACAGAGACAGAAAGCTTTTGATGCACAAGAACGAGATCAGGAGACTCGTTATGAAAATGCAGCAGAAAGGTTTCACCTTGGTGCCGACAAAAGTGTATTTCCGCGGCAACAAGATAAAAATAGAACTGGCTTTGGCAAAAGGCAAGAAGAATTATGACAAGAGGGATGACCTCCATAAGAAAGAAGCCGACAGGGAAATACAAAGGAAGATGAAAGACAGTTATAACGTGGGGGCGTAAAGGTTTCGACGGGATAATTGAAGTATTGACTGCATGTAGAGGATCCTCGTTCGCCTCTATAAAAAACGGGGAAAATAAATATAAAAGCAAAAACAAATTTTGCACCCTTAGCAGCGTAAGCTAGCTAAGCATCCCACTTCGGATCACGGGCCGGAGACCGGGGTGTAATTTACCGTGAAAAACCGATGGTCAAAGCTTTGAGGCCAAAGGTCACTTATGAAGCTACTGATACCGTACCCGGCTTACAGGGGACAGTAAAGGGAAATTAAAGAGTAAGCTACGCATGTAGACGTCGGCATGGATATTGTTTCGGACGAGGGTTCAATTCCCTCCGCCTCCACCAGAAACGGTTTACAATTGACTTTTTAACGAAAGAACTGCGGGCAAATAACGGCGAAGTACCCCAAATTATGTGGAAAATTCGCACGAAGCCATCATCGCCCCGGAGGAATTTAAAACGGTGCAGGAAGAAATGGCGCGGCGCAAAGAACTGGGCAGAGCTTACAGCGATAAAGCTTTTCACAGCAAAATTATCTGCGGAGACTGTGGCGGTTTCTACGGCCGAAAGATATGGCATTCCACGGATGAATATAGAAGTGTGATACTCTAGTGCAATCAAAAATTCAAAAACATGAAAAGGTGCGCTACGCCCACGCTCACCGAGGACGAAATCAAACAACGTTTCCTTACTGCCTACAATGACTTGATGGGCAATCGCTCCATAGTGATTGCTGACTGTGAGCTTATCCGGCAGACGCTCTGCGACACTACGGCGCTTGATGCCGAAATGCAACAGGAACAGGATGAAATGGCGGTCGTGTCCGAGCTAATGCAGGCGCATATAAAAAAGAATGCGTCCGTATCCCAGTCGCAGGAAGCCTAAGCACTGGAAGCCGGACGTATTGAAAAACGGCATAACGATGCTTTTGAACATTACACTGCACTCGAAACGGAAAAAGAAAAGCGGATGCGAAAAAGCAAGGAAATCAGAACTTTTGTCACAACGTTGAAAAAGCAGCCGATGACCGTGCCGGAATGGAACGAGCGACTTTGGATTAATCTGCTCGATACCGCTACGGTTCAGCGCGATGGAAGGATTGTGTTTCGGTTCAAAAGCGGGAAAGAAATAGCAGAATAATGATATTTTGATACTGCGGTAAACTATTACAGTCGTATTATACACAAAAGGGCTGTTATTTCAGACATATTGTTCATTTGAAGAATTTGGGCAATAGTGAAATAGAGACAGTGGTAAACTCTATTAACCTGTCCTCTCTCATTTTGGCAAGTTCTCTGGATAAAGATGTCCTTTGAACTCCGATTCTTTCAGCCAACGCCTTTTTTGTCACGCTAAGTTTGATTATATTTGAATTTTGCTTTTTACATTCATAATCCAGATAGCTCATAATGCTCTCACGGATTGTCCTGTTCACATAGTACTTTATCCTATCACCAAGGATGACCGTGTGGTCCGATACATACTCAAGATAGCTTTTTAGAAATTCATGATTATCTGAAAACAAACTGAACAGACGCTCCTTGCTTATCTCTAAAATCAATGTAGCGTCTTTGGCTGTGACAGTCATCGGATAATATGGATTTTTTGAAAACATCAGATTGCCGCCAAGAACATCACCGTTGAAAAACTCTGCTATTGTCATAAGATTACCAGACTCGTCAATACGATCAATAACCACTTTCCCAGAGAGAATGATCTCAAGCTTCGAGCAGACTTCCCCAACAAAATGAACAATATTGTTTTTCCCATACTGAGTGATTTTGCAGCTTCCTTCAGACAAATACGAATCAATATCTTGAGGATTTATTGATTTTATGAGGTCAATCTGTCGCATTAGCTCTAAACTTTTTTTCATAACAAACTCCCAAAGTGTTACATTGGTAACACCTTTTTGCTTATTCTATCATTATAATTGAGATATATCAATAGAAGGAGCTCGAGTATGGATATATTTACAATTGCGTTCTGGATAATAGCGATTGTTCTTACCGTTATTTCACTCATAAAAGATAAGAAGAAAACATTCGCTGCAATGAAAAAATCAAAGGGCATGATGGGAAATATGTTAGGTGAAATTATAGCCATCATATTTCTAATCGGACTTGTTCTGACATTCATCCCGCCTGAAACAATAAAATCAGTTTTAGGTTCGGCAAACACGTTTGTGGCGACTGTCGTTTCGGCGCTTGCCGGCAGCATTACGCTTATACCGGCTTTTGTTGCGTTTCCTTTGGTTGGATCGTTGGTTAACGTCGGAGCGAGCATTGTTCCCGCGGTCGCTTTCCTGACCACGCTGACCATGGTTGGCGTTGTAACATTCGCGCTTGAGAAAAAGGAATTCGGTACAAAATTCGCAGTCACCAGAAATGCACTGAGCTTTGGATTTGCGATTGTTATCGCATTAACTATGGGGGTGATTTTATGAAGGCTGTTTCAATATTAAAGAAGAATAAGCTACTTGTTCTTGTTGCACTCGCATATCTTGTGGTATTAGTTATATCACCCGAAAAAGCCATGAAGTCGGTTGGTAACAGCGTTTATTATCTGGTTGAAATGCTTCAAGTACTGCCAGTTATATTCTTACTCACCGTTGTTATTGAAGCTCTGGTTCCGAAAGAAATGATCATGCGAGGGTTTGGAGAAAAATCAGGATTTAAAGGTAATCTGCTGGCGCTGCTGCTGGGCAGCATCTCGGCCGGTCCGATTTACGCCGCATTTCCTATCAGTAAGACCTTGCTCGGAAAAGGCGCAAGCATCTCCAAAATCGTAATTATTCTAAGTGCCTGGGCGGTCATCAAAGTCCCCCTGCTTGCCAATGAAGCAAAGTTCCTTGGTGTTAATTTCATGATTGTCAGATGGGTGCTTACGGTGCTTGCAATCTTTGTTATGGCTTATATCACCGGCATGATTGTAAAAAAGAAGGATTTACCTGTTGATTCTAAAAATGTGGCAACACTGGAGATTAAAGAAGATTATTGCATCGGTTGCGGTCTCTGCGTAAAACTCCTTCCTGAGTACTATGAAATGAACCAAAACAAAGCTGTAATCAGGAAAATGCCCGAGGTGAAGGAAACGATGCTGGCTCTCAAAGAATCTGTTGATAAGTGTCCGTCCAAAGCGATTATACTGAACAAGGAGGAAATGGTATCATGAAATACATAACCAACACCATTCGCATACTGTTTCTCGCTATTTTTATCTTTCTTCTGGCAAATGGGAAAGTAGTGCTTTGGCTTGCGTTGTTCGGAGTAAGTCTGATTGCAGCTCTGATTTTCGGCAGGATTTACTGCGGCTATGTCTGCCCTATGAATACCCTGATGATCCCCGTCGAATGGTTATCCAAAAAACTAAAGCTTCAAACAATGGATGCGCCCAAGTGGCTGAAAAAAGGCTATTTTACATGGATAACTCTGGTTATCAGTGTAGCGGGTATGCTTCTGTCAAAAAGACTGCTGCACATTGACTTGCAGATTCTGCCGTTCTGGTTGGTTATGTCGATACTTATTACGCTCAGATACAAACCAGCAGTATTCCACAACCTAATCTGTCCGTTCGGCGCTCTTCAAAGAACTTTCGGCAGATTCGCAAGGCTGTCCGAAAAGGTAAACAAGGATGCTTGCATCGGCTGTAAACTCTGCGAAAAAGCCTGTCCCTCTAATGCGATCGCTGTTTCTTCGGAAGATAAAAAGGCCATAATAAACACCGCATTGTGCCATCAATGCACAAATTGCCGGCAGGTTTGTCCCAAGGATGCCATTTACTACAGCAAATAAAAGCATCATATAATTTGGTTTGTTGTAATTGCAACATACTGAGTATGGCGCTGTATGGTACAATAATGTAATAAACTTTACTTGCAATACAAATGAGGAGGTATGCAATTATGGTTGAACAGATTTTTAAACTGTCTGTTGGTGATGAAAAGTCCGTCGAAAAAGTTATATTTGACGAGAACATTCATTATCTGCATATGGTATTTAACAAGGACGAGGGTTTGCCGGAGCACTTTTCAAATTCAAATGTGTATATGACCGTCATTCGTGGAAAGCTCTCCATCGGTCTCAATGAACAGGAAACCCATGAATATGAGACCGGAACTCTTCTGAAAATTCCATTTCAAACAAAAATGAATGTCAAAAACCAGCATGATGAAACATTGGAGCTGATCGTGGTAAAGGCACCTGCCCCGAAAGGCTGAGAAAACGAAGGAGGAAAGCGCATGAAAAAATATCGGTGTATTCCCTGCGGATATATCTATAATCCCGAAGTTGGCGACCATGACGGCGGTAATGCCCCGACACGGCATTTGAAGATATCCCCAATGATTGGCAGTGCCCAATCTGCTTTGTTGGCAAGGAAGATTTTGAACTTGTAGAAGAATAAAGGAGGAAAACAAATGAGTATGTTTTGTTATCAATGTCAGGAGATGGCTAAAAACACAGGCTGTACAATAAAAGGTGTTTGTGGAAAGAATGAGGATGTTGCAAAGCTGCAAGACCTTCTAATTTACACGCTTAAGGGCATCTCGGATATTGTTGTAAAGGGAAAGGTTGATATTACTAACCTCGATAAGGCGAATTACGAGGTCCTTAGCAGCCTGTTTACGACAATAACCAACGCAAATTTTGACGATGGTTCGATTGAAAAGCAAATTATGAAAATGATTGCTATTCGGGACGAACTCAGAAAGTCTGCTACCGCTGGGAATTTACACGACGCTGCATCCTTCACCGTGGATTCCAGAGAATCCATGCTTGAAAAAGCTGCCGCTGTTGGTGTTCTTGCAACCGCAAATGAAGACATTCGTTCTCTCCGTGAGATGATCACATATGGTCTTAAGGGTATGGCGGCTTATGCTGAGCATGCAAAGAACATCGGCAAAGAAAACCTCGACATTAACGCCTTTATCTATGAGGCGCTGGCGGCGACGCTGGACGATTCCCTTACTGCTGACGACCTTGTGGCGCTGACTCTTAAAACGGGCGAATACGGCGTTAAGGTCATGGCGCTTTTGGACGAGGCCAACACATCGAGGTTCGGTAATCCTGAAATCACCGAGGTAAATATAGGTGTCAGAAAGAATCCGGCTATTCTGATTTCCGGACACGACCTTATCGATCTGGAACAATTGTTGGAACAGACGAAAGGCACCGGTGTAGATGTGTACACACATAGCGAGATGTTACCAGCCCATTATTATCCTGCTTTCAAGAAATACGATAATTTCGCGGGCAACTACGGCAACGCTTGGTGGAAGCAGCTTGATGAATTTGTTTCCTTCCATGGTCCCATCCTCTTTACCACGAACTGCATCGTCCCGCCCAGGAGCGAGGAGGTCAGAGGCAGAATTTTTACCACAGGATCAACAGGCTATCCCGGCTGTAAGCATATTGTAGCTGATGCAAACGGGAAAAAGGACTTTTCCAAGATCATCGCACTTGCCAAAACTCTTCCCTCACCTGATGAAATCGAAACCGGCAGCATTGTCGGCGGCTTTGCGCACAATCAGGTAATTGCCCTGGCCGACAAGGTTGTCGATGCCGTCAAATCCGGAGCGATCAAAAAGTTCTTTGTTATGGCTGGCTGTGACGGACGCATGAAGTCCAGAGAATATTACACTGAGTTTGCAGAAAAGCTGCCGAAGGACACCGTTATTCTGACAGCAGGCTGTGCAAAGTATCGCTATAACAAGCTGAAGTTGGGCGATATCGGCGGGATTCCAAGAGTGCTGGACGCCGGTCAGTGCAATGACTCCTATTCATTGGCTGTCATCGCGTTGAAGCTCAAAGAGGTATTTGGTCTCGACGACATTAACACACTGCCGATTGCGTATAATATCGCTTGGTACGAGCAGAAGGCTGTTATTGTGCTCTTAGCGCTACTGTCTTTGGGCGTAAAGAACATCCACCTCGGTCCAACACTGCCGGGGTTCCTGTCCCCCAATGTGGCCAAAGTTCTGGTAGAGAAGTTCGGTATCGCGGGGATTGGCACCGCAGATGAAGACGTTGAACTTTTCATGGCTCAATAGGTAAAAACAGTCCCGCCGATATGGTATATCATGTTGGCGGGACATTTGTATTATGGAAATAATATGGAGGTTCTTAGAAAATGAAAATATTCGATTTAATGGCATTGGAAGCCGAAGGCTACGAGAAAAGAAATGTTAATGTGCTTTTTGAAAATGACTCATTTAAAACACGCATCATTGTTCTTGACGCTGGTGGAAAAATCCCAGAGTGCAAAATGGAGTCTTATGTCATGTTTTATGTTGTCAAGGGTGAAGTGTTGTTAAGGAAAAACGACGAATCTTCTATACTCAGGGAAAATCAAGTATTTATCACTGAACCTGCATTGCTATCCATGGAAACAACCGTAGGTGCAAGGCTCATGGGTGTCCAAATAAAGGCGCAGACAGGTGAGTGAATTCAAATTGTCACTGCAGAAATTTCGCGATTGCATGACCATAACGGGCTTGACTTGGTAATCTGAAAAGCCGAGAAAGGGGCGTTTATTTTGGGCAAAGGAAGCAGTGAATTTCTATTCAATATAATAGCGCCAATTTATGGCTTATTTTATTACAGGCAGAGAAAACGGTTTTCTGAGGTTTTAAAGCGTATTAAAAAAGAACTGGATTTGACATCATATGAAACAATTATTGATGTCGGATGTGGTACAGGGGCATTATGCTCTGTTCTTTTTGAAAAGGGGTTATCGGTAACAGGAATAGACCCAGCGGAAAAGATGCTGAAAATCGCCATGAATAAATTGGAAAACAAAGGGATTACCTTTGTTCTAGCAAATGTTCTTGAAAAACTACCCTTTGATGACAATTGCTTCGATATTTCTATTGCTTCCTATGTAGCCCATGGTATGGGGCAGAATGAAAGGAAGCTGCTGTACACCGAAATGAGCAGAGTAACAAGGTCTAAGGTGATCATTTATGACTATAATGAGAATCGATCACTTCTGACTACAATCATTGAATGGCTCGAAAGAGGAGACTACTTTCACTTCATCAAGAATGCTGAATCAGAGATGAAAACCTGCGTTTCGGAAATGAAAGCGTGCTTCTCAGAAGTTAAGGTTGTAAATGTGGATGTTCGGGCTGCTTGGTATATCTGCACGCCAGTTTAAATATTTTTTTCACTAACAATATTGGAGGAATAACGATGAAACTTGGAATTATCATTGAAACTAAAGAGTTTGAAAAATCGTGGAACGCGATGCGCTTTGCTGTTACCGCTAAAAAGAATGGTCACGAAGTACGAGTTTTTCTTATGGGTGAAGCTGTTGAAATTGAAAACCTCCATCACGAAAAATTTGATGTCGCCGCCCAGGTTGATGCGTTCCATGAGGCGGGCGGAGAAATTCTCGCTTGCGGTACATGCCTGAAATCAAGAAATATGGACGGCAGTGATGTCTGTCCGTTATCCACGATGATTGATTGCCTGAAGATGGTGGAATGGGCCGATAAAACGGTTACCTTTTAAGTAGGCTGTAAAACGAGGGATTTAGAATGGTCAGTATCGGACAGGTAATCAACGCTATGATAGAGTATTACGCCGGGGATGTACGGCGAGTCAACCATTTTCTAAAGGTTTACGGCTTTGTAAAAGCTATTGGCGAAGCGGAGGGACTGGCCGACGGAACGCAGCAAATCCTTGAAATCGCAGCACTGACACATGACATAGGAATCAAGAACAGCGAGAAAAAGTATAACAGTTCCGCCGGAAATTATCAGCAGATCGAAGGACCGCCAGAAGCGAAAAAGATGCTTGAGGAGTTAGATGTTGACAAGGCTGTGATTGACCGGGTTTGCTGGCTCATCGCGCATCATCATACCTATACCGACATTCAAGGAATCGATTATCAGATACTGGTCGAGACGGACTTTCTGGTAAACGCTTACGAAGACAATATGTCTATTGAAGCAGTCAATAATTTTCGGGATAAAGTCTTTAAGACCAAATCGGGAAACAAACTGCTAAATAAATTGTATTATTAAGTAAAATCAGAGTCATATAACTTTTCTTCTGGAAACGGAAAACGCCATTTATCTGTGATACAGGTAAATGGCGTCATACTTTTTGGAACAATATATCCAGCAAACTTGCTGTTTTACGGTATTTTATCAAAAGGTCTTCGATTGATTATGTTGTTCTCCGCCAAAAACGGTTGTACGAGGATAATATGGATGTTAAAATCATTGACGAGATGTTGGGAAAAATGCTTATCTTATATGCGAATGAGCAGGCACAGCTAAACGCACGAATAATGGAACTGGATAGCGCCATGCACGAAACTAAAGATAACACTGCAAATGTCACATACATGATTTCTCCGGCACATCAGTATGAAGAGCCAGTTGAGCTTACCGCAAAAATCATCAGAAAGTTCATATGGGCATCGGTAAAATACTACTGCCCGGTCAATCACAGATTCTTTCAACGCAATAAACGAGGGTTCACACTCGGCAAACACAACAAACGGGAACGAGGCTACCGGGTGCATTTTGTATCAAACTCGTGTTTTTTGCCACACAATATGTCGAAGAAGTCGATTTATCATAATCGACTTCTTTGTATTTATGGTAAAATGATAAATAAAAATAAATCGTGATATGGAGCTAAAAAATGAGAACCTTAAAAATTAATCTTTTATATAACTGTACTGCAAAATGCTCGCATTGCAGATTCAACTGTGAAAATAAATCGGAAGTAATAACACCTGATTTTGAAACACCATATAACGTAGCTAAAAAGCTCAAAGATAATTTTGGGCTTGATATGGCTGTTGTTTTAGGCGGTGAACCGACTATTTTTAAAAAAGAAACAACTGAACTTCTTAAGAAATTAAAAACACTGGAGATAGCAACCCGTTTGGAAACGAACGCAAGTTGGGCAAATAGTTTTGATGATGCAATCAATTTTTTAACCCCTCTAAAAGGCATAGACAATGTCATGTTAAGTCTAGATGGTTTTCATAATCCTTTTATACCTATTCAAAAAGTTGCTCATGCCATAAATGCTTGTAACACTCTCGGTATTAATTATAATCTTGAAATGCCATATTTGGATATTGTTAAAAAAGATAATGATATCGATAGAAAAACCGATGAATTATTTGACTTGTTAAGTTCATCATTCGGTATTAAAATCCCTAAATATGAAGGAGGAATAGTATTTGTTGGTCGTGCCGCTGATATATACGGAGATAAATTTGCGGTAGGAAAAGGTATTCCTGATGATCTGTGTACAGCTGTTCCATGGTGGTCTGACAGTAATATCAATTCGACGAATCTTATTATTCTTGAACCAGGAGGGTACATAACAAAAGGATGCGGAATTGCTATCGGTAATGTTTATAAGCAGGATATTATCGAAATGTTGAATAATTATAATGCATATGATCATCCGATATTTTCAATTTTATTAAAAGAGGGACCAATCGGTTTGGCAAGATTGGCTGAACGTTATGGGTATAAGATTAAGGACGATTATGCTGATAAATGCCAACTTTGCTATGAAGCAAGGCAAATATTGAAACCGTATTATGATAACATTCTAAAACCTGATCAGCATTATATAAGAGAGAAAAAATAAGCAGATGCAAACCATCTGTTAACTTACCAGAGTTCGAATCTCTTCGCAGTTTACTGAAAATATTTTATTATAGTCCATAGATAGACATAACCGTAATCTTGATAAAAGCTAGGTTCTTTACTTCTTTCCGTGAAATAATGTACAGATGATATAATTCAAGTTGAAAGAGAGGCAGAGATGGAACCTGTATTCAACTTCGTGGAAAT
>JALOBM010000111.1 GCA_023228285.1 Candidatus Cloacimonadota bacterium
CTCTATTTACCGACATCAAGCAATCCGAACCTGATAGAACTGATGTGGCGATTTTTAAAGAAGAAGTTTATGTACAACAAGTACTACGAGAAATTTGCCGTGTTGCGGTTAGTGATCACCCGTTTTCTGGATACGATTGATCAAAAGGAGGCTCAATTACGCACTTTGCTGGCTGAAAACTTCCATACTATGGATCCTGCTTAAACCTGCAAATTCGAATTCAATTAGTATATACTTTAAAGACAGACTCTATTTAAAATTCTAACACAGGAAAGAAAAGGCAGAAAGTTCTTCTCGTTGGCAAGTAATTGCTTCCTGCCTGGACTTTCTTAACAATGAAGAAAGGAGGATTACGCCAAATAAAGAATTCATCATTTCCTTATGTGAAAATCCTAAGTGAGTACATTAATAGTCTGATTTTTCTAATGAATAATAACATTATTTATGAAAACAAAATTAAAAGCAACAGCTAAGTTATTTTGTCTCCTTATTGCACTAATCATTATCAATGGTTGCACAAAGGAAAAAGATACAATAATTGGAGATTCAAATGATGGTCAAATTGCTTCTTTCAAATCAACAGAAGAATATAATGACTATCGCAAGGTTGTTTTCTCCTTATCATTTGCTGAACTAAGAGTATACGAAGAGTCCAAAGGGTATAAATCATTTGGTAGAGCATGTGATGAACTTTATTTGTCTATTGATCCAAATAAATTCAAAAACACAGATGAGGTTATTAAGTTCGTTGAGGAGCATAGTAAATATTTACAGTTGATTAGCCAACCAGGCGGAGAATTTATACTTGAGACTGTTAATTATGATGATCCCTATAGGTATTTCTATAATGAAGAAGGTATATATCAAATTGGTAGCAATGTAATTAAAAAACTCCAAGGGTATTTAGTCTCTACTGATAGAAATAATTTAAATAATCTTAAAACAATTGATAATAATAACATTGAACAGTATCTTGATGATACTGATTTTATAGTAAGTGAGATTTCTAAAAATGAGAGAGAGGTTGTCAGGCTTAAAGATGAAGCTTATAATTGCGGTACAGAGGATGATAAGCAGGAAGACAATGGTAATGAAAGAATTCATATGGAAATTGACATCTATATGACTGATATGTGGGACTATGTATTCGAACAGCCTATTGGAACCTTAGTGCATGCTCATTATTTAGTAAGGCCATATCATAGGGTTCTATTTATTTGGTATTGGTGCACAAGATACATTAAAGCGGACATTAAGGTGGCAAATGATTATTTTGTTTTTCCCACATGGTTCCGAACTACGGGTACATTTTATAATAGTGGTGAGGATAACTCAAAATTTGAAGGAGATTTAGGTAATGATTATGCATCTTGGCCAGGATATACTCCTCATTACTATCATTTTGGCGGGTATGATTGTTGGGCAACCCAAGAAAACGTCACGGATTCTTCGAAATTAGAACGCAATACCGAGCTATTTTAAAAGAATTCTATTAATTTTAGCATTAATTGAATACTCTTATGGGGCAGGATGTTTTATACCACCTGCCCCATAATTAACCTATTTGTAATAATATAAAGCATTGATGTTGATAAATTCTAATATTCGAGTGTTTTGCTCTTTTGCTTTATTAGTCATTACTTCAATGACTTATAGCTGTCGAACTAAAATACCCATCGAATTCCCCGATTTTAAGTCTTTACCAGTGCTGAACAGTTTTCTGGTGGCCGATAGTGTGATCCGCGTGCATCTTTCGATGGCGGATGCTTTGGATACCGTTCCGCTTCCTCTGGTAGAAAATGCCACCGTTAGCTTCTATGTGAATGATACGTTTACCGGAAACCTGTATCCAGCCGGGAATGGATATTACGAGACAGATGTGAGAGCCAGAGAAGGTAATATTTATCGTTTTGAGGCCGAGATTCCGGATTTCCCCACAGTCAGTGCTCAGGATAGTATTCCGGAGTCTGTCCCTTTATTATCCATTGAGCATATCTTGAAGGCAGGGGTAGATGATGAAGGCCATACTTTTCCGGCTGTAAAGATTACAATTCCTGTGAACACACAGAAAATCAAATATTTGCATGTATTGGCGAGACTCAATAAAAATGAAGGTCAATGGAAAGATTGGCAATTAAAGGATTTTCACGATCCTGTGCTGGTAGCGGAAGGATTGCCAATTGCGGTTTTCAGTACCGAACTTATTCAGGATACCATATACACCATGCAAATCGATTATTCAACCGGAGGATGGAGATGTCTTGGTGATAGTTGCTGGATGCCTTTATATCCATTTGTTATCGAACTAAAAAGTATTTCTTATGCTTATTATCAATATCTGAAACAGTTGTATTTGTACAATTCGGGACGCTACCCTGATTTTCAGTTTGCTCCTTATAAGGCCTTTCCTCTGTTTTCAAATGTCAATAATGGTATGGGGGTAGTAGCGGGATACTCATCTTATTTGTCGGACGTAGTAAATCCGTAGGACTGAACCATGAAAAAAACATTTCAACTAAGGTTCTTCTGGGCTTTTTGGGTGTTTTTTACATCATCTCTTCCCTATATCAATGCGCAAACCAAGGTATCCGGTTTTGTCAGGGATCTGAAGAGTGGGGAGCGTCTGATCGGTGCCCATATTTTGAAAAATGAAGACTTATCGGGCACCGTATCAGATAACAATGGCTATTTCTCCTTAATCGTTCATACTCCTACCCAAATTAAAATCTCATATATTGGCTATCATCCGGTTTTCGTCTCCATTGATCAACAGAAGGATACGCTGCTCGAAGTAAATCTTGATCAGGGCGAGCAGCTCGATGAAGTAGTCATACAAGGTAATCGTCGGCAGCGGAACAATGTGGTGACAATGAAGATGCAGGAAATCAGTAAGCTGCCATCGCTGGGGGGCAAGCCGGATGTCCTGAAAAGTTTACAGCTGTTGCCAGGGGTGATGGCGCAAAACGAAGGATCGAGTCTGCTGCTGGTCAGGGGCGGAGAACCCGGACAGAATCTTTATCTGTTCGATAATGCTCCGGTTATCTATGTAAATCATTTAGGGGGATTTATGTCTGTATTTAATCCCGATATCATTTCTTCGATTGATCTGTATAAAGGAGGATTTCCGGCTCGTTATGGAGGGAGATTGTCTTCGGTGATGGATATTTCACAGCGTGACGGGGATCGGCATGCCTTTAAAAGTTCCTTCAGCGCCGGTGTGACTGATCTTTCCTTTTCAGTTGAAGGTCCGGCTCCGCTTAAAAATTCCTCTTTTATTTTGACCGGAAGGAAAACGCTGACCGATGGACTGATGGCTACTTACTCATGGTTAAGTGAAAGTAATGATTTTGTAGTTGCCTATGGTTTTCATGATCTGAACGGCAAATTCTCATGGCAACCCGATGATCGCAACAGTTTTCACTTCAATCTCTATCAGGGGGATGATTATTTGAATTTCTGGGCTTTTAACAGAATTGAACATATTGATTACATCGAAAGGACAACAGCACATATCGGTAACACATGGGGTAACTGGCTCGTTTCGGGACGATGGAACCGGGTAGTTTCTGCTCGCTTGTTCATAACAAATACCCTTTCGTATACCAGTTATCGATTGAATTTAGGAGTTTATTATACCGTGACAGATACCATCAAACAAACACCCATTGAAAGAAGATATTTGTCAACGGTTACAGATCTTTCTTATCGTGCGAATCTTAAATATCAACTATTAAAAAGCTGGCAGGTCGAAGGCGGATGGCAAGCCTCGGCTTTCAAGCACATCCCAAACTTCTGGTATCAATCGGATATCGAATATCAAAACGAAGGAGAGAAACTCAGATCATATGAGCTGGCTGCTTATATCGAGAACAATATAAATCTGGACACCCGATTTGAGGCCAATCTGGGATTGCGCCTTGTTTCGTATTTTGCTGATGGTTATCAGAATTTATCTTTAGAGCCCAGGGTGCGTTTGAACTATAATTTTGCTCTTGATCAGAATTTGCAATTCACCTACCATCGGGTGACCCAAAACCAGCAATTGCTGTTCACTGCGGGCAACATCATGAACAATGAGGTTTGGTTGCCGGCTATTAAAGGAATAGAACCGGCGAACTCAGAACAGTTTACTTTCGGATGGAATGGTTCTTTTCATGAGGGAAAATATGTTGCCGAGGTAACGGGATATTACAAAACAATGTCGAATCTGGCTACTTATAGCGAAGGCTATTCGAATCTGCTGGGCGACAGCGAATGGCGCAACAAGGTTGTCACAGGGGGAACAGGTACATCAAAAGGGATCGAATTCCTGTTGAAAAAACAATATGGAAGTTTTTCGGGCTTTGTGAGTTATGCTTACAGCAGAACGACCCGGCAGTATCCGCAGATTAATAAGGGTGAAGCATATATTTTCGATTATGACCGACCCCATTCTATATCCTTGAATATTCATAAAAAGCTGAACGAAAAGTGGAGTTTTGATGCGGTATGGGTATACCAGACGGGATTGCCTTATACGCCTGTAATAGGAAGACAATTGACGCTTAATACTAAACCCGATAAAAATGGAAATTTCAGTTATTATGAAACTCTTTTATACGGTGAGCGTAACAGTGCCCGCATGAAAGACTATCACCGGCTGGATATTGGGATTACCCTAAATACGGTCACCCGTCACAACCGGAAAGCCATCTGGATTTTCTCGGTGTATAATTTGTACAACAGACAGAATCCTGTTTACTATTATTACAACACTAGCGAGAATGGCGGTTACGATCGACCTGAATACAATACCGGATTTAAGCCGACTTATCTTTATCAGATGAGTTTTTTCCCAATTATCCCATCGGTTTCCTACAAGCTCTATTTTGAAAAAACCGAAGTCAAACAGATTAAAACCGGATCAAACTGGTTTGACCGTTTACCCAAATTAGATCTTGGGATGAAGTTGAAAATCAAAGCGACTTATGGAAGATATCCCGGTTTATATAACAGTAATCGTGGAATATTGGCAAATTATCCCAGCTATAATCTCGATGTCGATTACAAGATTGTCAAATCCTTGGCGGTTGGTTTGTCTTTGGGATACAGTGATATTACAATTCAAACTAATCCTACAAGTAGCGATTGGACAACTTCCAATATTAAAATGCCTTACGGAGGATTGTCGGTTCACTTTCATCCTCTTGACTTTTTTATCAAAAAACCGGCGCCACGCTTCGACTTTTACTTTTTGGGAAGATACGGTTTCAATTATATAAATTCACTTGAGGGTTGGTATCCGACCAACGGCTTTCATTTTGGAATGCTCCACGGGCTGGGCATGGACTTTTATCTGACCAAGCATTTGGGCATATTTGGAGAAGGAATAATCGCTATTTCACCAACGATCACATGGGCTTGGAGGGCAGGAGTGAGTTTGAGGTTTTAACCCGGATTATTCATAAACTTAAATTCGTTGGGTAAGATTACTTTTTTCGCCAGCAGATTGAAGGGAGCCAACCAAATTTTCTGAATTTCTATAACGGATCACCACAAAGAAGCCTGATTGTTGGCCCATTCGACCCTATTTTGCCGAGTTGTCAACAGAGATTGCCTGTTCCCGAAGGATTTTACTCAATGATCGTGCATTTGGAAGGAACTGACCCGGTCAGCAACGTTGCAGGATTGTAAGCCTTCGGCCATGAGCATATTGCCAAGAGCTACAAGACTGTGATGTAATGGAATTAAGATTGCTTTTTATAGTTGGATGGTAGCAGGTCTTTAAGTTGGCTAACC
>JALOBM010000112.1 GCA_023228285.1 Candidatus Cloacimonadota bacterium
CAAAATTCGTCAGCATCGGATCTGCATGTCCGTCACGTTTGTGCCAATAAAAACCTTTAGTGCCGTTAAGGTTGATTCCCGGACAAAGTTCTTTGGCTTCATCGTGACTGAGCATCCTCGAGGGGACTCCAAGGGAATTCTGCAGTTTTATGCATTTTTTGAAATTTTCAACCTGCTCGTCTGAGTAAGCGATAAAGAGGTAGCCGTTCTGATATAGGCCAATATCCATACCCAATTCTTCAGAAAGTTTTTCGTATTTATCAATGCAGGCTTTCCCAAGAATAATATTCAATTCCCCGCCCCAAGTAGACCTGAATGCTGCTGCGCAGCGTCCGGTGGCGCCGGAGGCAACTGTATTTTTTTCAAGAAGCACTACATCCTTCATGCCCAGTTTTGCAAGGTAATAAGCTGTAGCCATTCCCATCATTCCACCGCCGATCACGACTGCATCGGCTGTCTTCTGCCAGCTCATTCGTATTCTCCCCCTTTTGATGCGGTCAGAGAACTTTTTATAGGCTTCACGGGAGGCCTTATCGTTCCTGACGGAATGTCACAGACAGGAACTCCTGTCATATTGGAAATTTCACGAAGGATTATGTCCCTGCATCCTCTTCCCTGACATGGTCCCATTCCCACTCTCAGAAGACGTTTAAGTTCATCAAAAGTGTCATACCCTTTCGGGATCCACTCCCTGATCTCTTTCATCGTAATTTCTTCACAGCGGCATACGATAATGTCATCTTCCATCTTTTCAAAGTCTAATTCTTTGAAATTTACATCGCAGCTGCAATTACATTCTGACATTTATTTCACCACCCTGACTGATCTGACCTGATCAACAAATGATTTGTCTATCGAGACATGCAAAACTTTTGTCGAGTCCTTGAATGGCTCAGTTATATTTTCTACTGTTCCCTCTGTCACAACTTCTCCAACTCTGTTCAAACACCATACTTTGTCTTTTTTCTCAGGCATAGGAGTAAGCTCATAAGGAAGTTTGAGCAGTGCCTTATCCTCCGAAAATGTCAGGTCGATCACGAAACATGCAAGTCCCGGACACTTAGCAACACACATGCCGCAACCGGTGCATTTCTCATAATCTATTTCCGGCTGGTCATTTATATCCTTGAATTCGACCACTGCTCCTGTGGGGCAGCTCGTGTGGCATGGATTGCAGGGAATGCGCTGCGGACACTCAATAATTACAAGTCCGCCTTTTTTGTTCTCCCATAATTCCTTTGGGGGGAGTACAGCTCCTTTGCAGAGCTCTGTCAAAACACCGCTGTTGTACAGTTTTTCATTCTTCATTATTTATTACCCCAATCTGTGATCTGTGCCATTCCAAGACCACATCTGATCTTTTCTCCGGCTTCGCCCCTACGGAGAGAATCCAGACGCTCCTGGTAAATGCCATAGTTCTCTTGTTGGATTTTTAGGCCAAGGGCCTCTGACATAGCAAGACCAGCGATGCGCCCTTCGATCATTGCAGCGCTTGCTTCTTCTATCCCCGCGGCATCTCCTGCTACCCAGAAATCAGGGTGGCTGGTCCTTAGTTTCGCATCACGGACAGGTACATGTCCGCAAAGCTGAGAAACAAACTTCATCTCGCATCCCGCCTGCCACAGCATCTCGTTTGTTGGAGTAAGTCCAACCGCAAGACAGATGACATCGCAGTCTATTTTTTTTGGTTCGCCGATCAGTTGGAATTTGTCGTTGAGTTCCTGGATGACCGCTCCCTCGACTACATCTTTGCCAAGCGCTGCCTTGATAGTATGTCTGAGAAGTATGGGGACTCCAAGCCTGCGTATCTTTGCAGCGTGCACCCAGTAACCTCCGATTTTCGGAAGGGCTTCAAGTACAGCTGCGATCTCAACACCGGCCTGCATAAGCTGATAACTTACGATAAGTCCTATGTTGCCTGCTCCGACCATTAGGACCTTTTTGCCCGGGACAACTCCGTAGACATTCATAAGCGTCTGTACGGCACCGGCACCGTATACTCCGGGAAGATCGTTGTTCGGGAATGGGATAATCCTCTCCTGTGCGCCGGTAGCCATAAGTATCTTTTTGGGCTGAAGTTTAAAATAAGATTCCTCACCCGACATGGCAGTTACTATACCGTCATTTTTGTAAAATCCTACAGCAGCTGTATTTGTGTGAACTTCAACATTTTCCTTATTATCTTCTATCTCTTTGAGAATAATATCTGCAATTTTATAGCCGCGCGTTCCCGCATGCTCATCTTTGCTTCCGAAAAACTTGTGTGTTTGCTTTACAAGCTGCCCTCCAAGATGAAGGTCGCTTTCCAAAACAGTAACTTTCGCGCCATAAGAAGCAGCCTCTGCAGCCGCTGACAATCCTGCGGCTCCTCCACCTACTATCAGAATATCTGTTTTTTTGATCTCACTCATTGTTGCCAACCTCCATGTTTAGCGGAACTGTCCCTTTACCGGTCTGGGTTTCTACCTTCATTCCTTCATTAAGCGGTGTTACACAGGTCCTCACGTTGGGGACTCCGTCAACGACCATGAAGCAGGAACTGCACTTTCCTATCGCGCAAAAGAATCCCCTGGGCCTTTTCATTTCAGGAGTTATTCGATAGATATGGACACCATTTGCGTGAAGCGCCATAGCTATTGGTTCACCCTCGAATCCTTTCATGTCCTTACCATCGAAGGAGAACTTAACAATTTTGCCATGTGAGAATTCCAGGATTGGGTGGCTTTTAATCAATTGCAATTTGATCATGCTCCTTTGTGTCATTTTTGTTTTTTATGTTTGATTGAACAATCGACACTCAAATAAGTTTTCTGCTGCCCGGCAACGTTCGCATTGTCGGGCAGCAGACATTAACTGTTATGCTTTTGCTGTATCCTCTTCACAACCACACTCGTCTTTGCCGTATGTCATCTTGGTTACGAAGTATGCCGCAAGAAGTGCGGGGAATACACCCACAAGACGCGCGTCTATTACCGCGTTCATCGGGGATACCTGCCAGAGAATGGTGCCAAAAAATCCGCATATCATTGTCCATAGAGCTGCTGTTCCCGTATATTTATCCCAGAAAAGAGTCGCGCAGGTTACAACTGCAAATGGATTGCCCATGCATCCCCATGCGAACGAAACGATCGTGTAAACCATATTTGCAGGAATAACGAATGCAAGGACCAGAGCCGAGAGACCGACAACGACCGTCACCAGTCTTGAGATCATGAGTTCTTTTTTGGGGTCTATATGCTTCCCCTTCAGAATTACCGGCTTGAGGATATTTTCTGTAAATTCAGAGGAAGTTACGATAAGCATAGAGTCAGCTGTAGAGAGCATCGCTGCAACTGCTCCCGTAACACATACTGCGGCCAGGAAGGGGGGGAATATCTTAATAACAACGAGGGGCATGATCATTTCTGCATCAGGAACACCGCCCGGTCCAAATATCGCGAGACCTACAAGACCTATCATGATAGCGCCTGCATATCCCAAAACAGTCCAGATGATTGCAATATTCCTGCCCGTCTTCCATGCGGCTTCGTCCCTCATAGCCATAAAACGAACTGTAAGGTGGGGACATCCACCAAGATAAGCGATAAACCAGGCGAGATTGCTGGCGATCAAGAATCCCGCAAAAATACCCTTCGCTCCTGAAGTCCAGTCCGTGAAGCTTGGACCGGCAAGATGGAGGGCTTCCGTTACCGAACTAGCATACATTCCTGGGGTAACACTGATGTAATAAAGTCCGTAAAGAGGCGCTATGACCAAAGTGAAGATCATCAGGAGAGACTGGATACAGTCTGTGTAAACGACGCTCTGAAATCCTCCCCAAACTGTGTAGGGAATTATTACAGCCATAGTAAGGAATATACCAATTACTACCGGCAAGCCAAAGAGTGCGTTGAGCGTCTTGCCCCCGCCGATTACCTGGGCTTCAACATAAAATGCAAAAAGGAAAATAACGATAAAACTGCCGAACAATCTAACTGCTGTTGCTGATTTGCTCTTTGCATGGCGCTTTGCGATCCAGTCAACATAAGTCTGAGCATCATAATGGTCAGCTTCCTTACGCATCTTGTTTGCCAGTACTGTCCATGCAACTATGTTTCCTAAAGCAAGGCCTACTGCTACCCAAACAGAAACAAGACCGGCAGCAAATGCGTAACCGGGGAAACCAACAAGGCACCAGGCAGATTCTCCAGTCGCTCTTTCAGAAAGAGCCGCAGCCCAACCGGGTACATCTCTTCCACCCATGTTGAAGTCAGTTGAGTTTTTCGCTTTCATACCCTGATAGATACCAAATCCCATAAGAAAGCCCAGGTAGACGAGAAGTACTGTTAAATTAAGAACCGTATTATCCATTGCATTTCCTCCCCAAAATAGATTATGGAACAGTCGGCCGCGTTCCCAAAGAAACAAATACAATTTTGCTTGTTCTGTTCAACGCAATATCAAATAACAGAAAATTCGAAAGTCAATAATGAACCAATATTAATTTATAAAGCATTATTGTAAATCGCGGCGAATTGATAATAAATGTTAAAAAATATTTTGTCAATATTTTTTTATAAAAAAGAAAAAAATTCTTTTTTTCTTTTAATTTGACTTTATTTAACTAAGTTGACTTGATAGATAAAGCATCTATTCTTGACAAGAAGTTGCCTGATTGTTTTAATATGGGATATGGGGTCTTGTTAGTTGCTTAAATAAATTAATGTGGGGAAGGTAATTTCGATGCCAGAGAACAAAAACCTTAATCTTTTACAGCGCATCGGCAGGTATTCAGACTTATTGACTCCAAAACAGATTTGTTTAGCCGAATACATCGAAAAGAACTACCCCTCTTTAGCTTACATTACTATGACAAAACTGGCACATCTTGCAAACGTTAGCGAAACTACTGTAGTGCGCTTAATTTACGCTTTGGGCTACAGTGGATTCCCTGAATTTAAAGATGCGCTGCGTATGACAATTGAACAGGCAGCCCAGCCTGATAATGGTATGAGCCGTTATGAGTTAGGGAAAAGAAAATATAAGTTTCCACAGGATTCATGTAAAGCAATATTTGAGCTTGAAATGAAAATAACGCAAGAAACTCTGGCAGGGATAGACATAGAAGAGCACCAAAGAGCCGTTGATCTAATTTATTCAGCCCCAATGATTATTGTTTTAGGCTGTGGAGCAAATTCATGCTGCTCTCAGGCACTTGGATTTGCTTTGCAGGTAATTCTCAAGAATGTCCATATAGTAGAGAATCTTGGCTTGGAAGAGGGGGCTCTTTTAAGGGACGTCCCTGACGGGACTGTATGCATAGCATTTTCGACTCCGCGATATCCAAGAGTCACTCAGGAGATCCTCGAAATTCTTAAAGGTAAAAACACAAAAATCATTGGCTGCTCTGATTCAATGCTTTCTCCCATCGTTCCTTTTTGTGACATATTTTTCCAGGTTCCCGAAAAATACGTTACTTTTATCGACACCAACGCAGCATTTATGGCTCTCATTCACTCGTTGGTCTTTACTTTGCACTTCAAAGACAAGGCAAAGGTGAAGAAGAGGATCGAATCATACAATGAATTTACAAGAAAACAAAAATACTACGTCAAAGATTTCCTAGAACTTGTAGAGTTTTAATTGAGCAAGGCTATATTAGGGTCTCAAAATTAAACTCGGACAGCATACCATTTATTTCACCCTGCTGACCTTGATTTTATATGTTGCACCGACTTTTTCTATCAGATCAATTTGAATATTATTGAG
>JALOBM010000113.1 GCA_023228285.1 Candidatus Cloacimonadota bacterium
GTAACAGCATCAAAAATATTGTCTTCATAAATTATGCTTAATCGTATCATAAATCTAAAAAAATATTAACAATGTTTAATAATGATCATCTTTTATATTTATTCATTTCGCATTAAGCGGTGAAATGCAGCAAGATATAATATCATTAGACCCTTTGTCATTGAGAACACAATGGAGATATTACTCGGTGAAGCATGGGACAACGTGACCGTGTAATCGCCACAGCAAAGGAATGATTTCGTAATAATGAAAAGCATAAGCGATGACAGCCTTGATTTTACTTTGTATCCGAACCTACTGCTGCTTCTCTGGGACAGAAACTGCAAGATTCTGAAAGCGGCTGATTCATTTGACGTGCTTGACGAGCGCCTAGCTAACTATATCCGGCCGGAATGGCTTACTGATGATGAGAAAAAAGTCATTCAGGTACTGGCCGACCGTTTCGGGGGCGGCATTCTCAATGGCTGGGCTCAGTGAATTAACGAACCTACGAAAATAACACCCCTTTATTTCTTTTTATCTTCTTCCTTCCTCTTTTTCTTGTCAACTTAGTTTATTGCGTTGGTTGACAGCATGGCTTTTTACTTTATACTTTCATGCTGAGTACTACACATGACTTGCGGAGGAAGATATGATTGTCACAGATATCCTTTACCAGGAACACTAGAGATCTCATATTATGCGGTTTATTTTCGGCACTGATAGCAGTGGGGGCATTTATTAAAATTCCGATCCCTGTTGTATCTTTTACCCTTCAGTTTTTATTTACTACATTAGCAGGTCTTTTATTGGGAGCACGACTCGGAGCTCTTTCTGTAGCGATTTATCTGATGACAGGTCTGATCGGTCTGCCTGTCTTCGCTAACGGAGGCGGATTAAGTTACATCCTCCAGCCCTCTTTTGGATATCTTATAGGGTTTTGCCTCGGATCCTACATTACGGGAAGCATAGCCTCCATGGAAGGAAAGCTGTCATTCTGGAAATTTTTCGCTGCAGGAGCAGCAGGTCTGATGGTCGTTTACTCCATCGGAATGATTTACTACTACGTCATCGCTAATTTTTATATTGATCAGCCTATAGGTATCATGGCTCTTTTTCTGTATTGCTTCTTACTGCCGGTTCCCGGTGATCTTGTCATCTGTATAGTAAGTGCGATTATTGCGAAACGAATGATACCGTCGCTTGGAATGAAAGGAGTCAGATAGCATGGGTGTTGTCGAACGCCTAAAAAAGATCGTAGTCGAGGGCGGCAGTATCAGCAAGGAAGAAGCTGTCTACTTATATGGATCTCCTCTGGATGAATTGCGCCTTGCAGCCAATAACCTGCGCACACGTTTCTGCGGCAATTCATTTGATCTGTGCACCATAATTAACGGCAAGAGCGGAAGCTGCTCTGAAGACTGCAAATATTGCGCACAGTCTGTCCGTTACTGCACAGATATTCACGAATATCCTCTTATGGAGGCGGGTACTGTTTTGAAAGAGGCCGTCTACAATGAGATAAGAGGCATTCTGCGCTTTTCGATAGTCACATCCGGCCGGAATCTCAACGACCGTGAGGTTGAGATGGTAACGGAAATTTACAGCACTTTATGTAAAAACTGCGGGATGTCTCTTTGTGCCTCACACGGCCTCCTAACGTTTGAACAGCTAAAAAAACTGAAAGCATCGGGGGTAAGCCGTTATCACAATAACCTTGAGACATCCAGCAGGTACTTCCCTGAAGTATGCACCACACACAGCTATGAAGACAAGATCAGGACCATCAAAGACGCACTCAAAGCGGGCCTTGATGTTTGCAGCGGGGGAATAATGGGACTGGGAGAGGGTGTAGAAGACAGGATAGATATGGCTATAGAACTTCGAAATCTGGGAATAAGATCCGTCCCTATTAACCTTCTGAATCCAATAAAGGGTACTCCGACAGAAGCCTTTCCCCCAATCACTGCCGAAGAGGCGGAACGAATCGTAGCTACATTCCGTTTTATCCTTCCCGATGCATCGATCCGGATGGCAGGAGGGCGCTCATTGCTCAGAGACAATGGAAAATCTCTTTTTCTTTCGGGAGCCAATGCGGCGATAACAGGAGACATGCTTACTACCAGTGGGACCGGGATTAGCGAGGATATCGAAATGCTTAATGGTCTTGGATTCGAGGTCCGACGTCATGAGTAAGAGCATATTCATTTCAGGCACTGGAACAGATGTAGGTAAGACTTATGTATCGGGCCTCATTGTGAAAAAGCTTCGCGGATTGGGGATAAACGCCGGCTATTATAAACCCGCATTGAGCGGTGCCGAATACTTAAACGATAAGCCGATGCCGGGAGACTGTTTTCGTGTAGCGGAGAGAGCAGGGCTAGAGGTCGATCCGGACAAACTGACATCCTATATGTTCAGAACACCTGTATCACCTCATCTGGCTGCATTGATCGAAGGCCGCACTATAGAACCTGATGTAATTTCAGGCGATTTCGCAAAATTCCGGAAGAAATATGAATATCTCACGGTCGAGGGCTGCGGGGGCATAGTTTGCCCGTTTCGTTATGATGAAAAAACTGTTATGCAGACTGACATCATAAAACTGCTGGACCTGGATCTGCTCATTGTTGCTCCTTCCGGACTCGGAACAATCAACAGTACAGTCATTACAGTGTTTTACGCTAAGGAAGCCGACTTGCATGTCAGAGGGATCATCCTCAATAAATATGATGATAATGACTTTATTCATAGAGACAATAAAAAAATGATCGAAGAAATAACAAAAGTTCCTGTTACGGCATTCATACACGCTAATGCATCAGACATTGATATAGATCAGGAACTGCTGTGCGATTTATATAAGGAGGATCAATAGAATGGACCTTGCATTAAAAGACCTGAGACACATCTGGCACCCATGCTCTCAGATGAAAGACTATGAGGATCTGCCGCCCATTGTCATTGACCATGCAAAAGGTCTCTATCTCTATGACATCCACGGCAATCGTTATGCGGATGTAGTAAGCTCATGGTGGTGTAACCTGCTCGGACACTGCAACGAAAGAATAAATGAAGCAATAAAGGCTCAGGTCGACAGGCTGGAACATGTAATTTTCGCAAACTTCTCACACGTACCCGCTATTGATCTGGCCGAAGCCCTCAGCGATATTGTCCCTGCAGGTTTGACAAGGTTCATGTTTACCGATAATGGCTCATCTGCGGTTGAAGCGGCAATGAAAATGAGCTTCCAGTATCATTATCAGACAGGTTTTCCAAAAAAGAAAAGGTTTATGGCCCTGAGCAATGCTTACCACGGAGAGACAATAGGCGCGCTCTCCGTGGGAGGGGTCGACCTATATTCACAGATATACAAACCCATGCTGCTCGACATAATAAGGGTCGAAGGTCCTGACTGCTGCTTCTGTCCCTGCGGAAAAGAGCGCTGCAGCTGCAGCGCAGAGTGCTTTGGATCTGCAGAATCAGCACTTGCAGAACATGCAGATACTGTTTGCGCCTTCATAGTTGAACCTCTTGTACAGGCTGCGGCTGGAATGAAGATATATCCGCCTGAATATCTCAGAAAACTTCGCACAGCCTGCGACAAATATAGCGTACATCTTATCGCTGACGAAATAGCGACTGGCTTCGGAAGGACCGGAAAGATGTTTGCCTGTGACCACGCAGAAATAGGTCCGGATATAATGTGCATCTCAAAAGGGCTTACAGGCGGCTATCTGCCTATGGCGATAGCTGTCACGACAGATAAAATATATGACGCATTTTATGCTGACTACTCAGAAGGCAAAGCATTCATGCACAGCCATACATACAGCGGCAACCCCCTTGCATGTTCAGCTGCAAACGAGGTCCTTGCTGTCATGCGCGAGGAATCGATATTGGAGAAGGCAAACGATAATTCCACTTATTTTACGCAATTGATAAATGAAAAATTAACATACCACAATAACGTAAAAGAAATTCGTTCAATAGGCCTGATAAACGCCATTGAACTTATGGAAGACAAAAATAACGGCAAACATTTCGATCCAAAAAAGAGAATGGGCTATCAGATATACAAAAAAGCTCTTTCGAAGGGCCTCCTGCTCCGCCCTCTCGGCGATGTCATATACTTTAATCCTCCTCTGACAATCACCCGGCAGGAAATGGACATTGTTACGGATTTATGTAAAGAGTGCATTTGCGATGTACTTGGATAGTAGTATTGCCAACTCGGTATCTCCAAACCTGCTGTAAACCAGTCACCTATGGTACTCACCTGAGGTATCTTCGTGCATAAGGTTCTTAAGTCCAGGGTTCCTGAGCACAGAATTTACTGTCTTTTTTGCATACCCGCGCGGACCCTTTTTTCTGTGGAGCCTTTGCGGATCATCCGCGTCTCTTGCAAGCATCTCGTAACAGTAACCTATCCGTTCCTGTAAGATCTCAGGACGGTGGCTGCTGTAGTAAGAGATAAGGTTCTTCGCGACTATAAAATCGATCAGGCTGTTGTCAGAGGTACCGTCTTTCCTTTTTGGGCACCTCGTTGAATTGATCAGGTCCGCTCGGTCCTCGTCCCATTTTTCGACGAACCATCCCGGAAGGCCCTGCAGCTTCGCCACTCCGGGTTGGATATGTCGTATCACCTTTTCCTGCATCCTCCTTGCGGCGTCTCAATGCCGGGCTTATCTGTTGTGCCCCATTGGTTCTCGAGGCAGAGAAACTGCCGCTTATCTTACTTTTTGTATTTCCACTTGTCCTTTGCCCAGAATTCGCCGTTTACACCGTATTTGTCCTCGTTAAGGAAGACCCCTCCGAAGCTTATGCTGTACCTCGCTCCTCCGAACAAACCTTCAATGCGGAGCTCAAGGACATTCCTGTCAGATCTCATAACCCTGCTGTTATAAGTCCTTCCGAAAATATCTCTTATAACTATCTGCTCATTCTTATCCCAACGTATATTGTGTCCATAATGTTTGCCTGGATTGCCCGGCCTTCCAGGGTATCCGGGATATGGAGGATAACCGTATCCGTCGGGGTAACCGAAGACGATCAGCAGGTTGCCTCCCTGTGTATATCTCAACTCACGTATAACAACGCTCTCTCTCTTATCCTGCTGTTCAGGTGCTTGCCATACAGGGCCGTTTTGCTGACTCTGCTTCGGCATATCCTTCTTCGCCTTTGGAGCAGCAATGGCCGTTCCTGAAAGAAGAAGAAACGCTATCATTAGGGCCAGTGTTTTCCTTGCTTTCTGTAAGCTTTCATTTCTCATACAGATCCCTCCAGTTCGTAAAAATTGTATTTCTTACTTTCATTTTTATAATCATAACCCGAAAATGTGGGGATTTTGTGTGTAAGTGCCGACAAGTATGACTAAAAACGACCATCAACGTAGCAGCGGGAGAGAATCCCTCGTCTGCTGCTGCGTTGACACGTAAAGTCTTAAGCTGAACCTTTTGTAGAGAGTGTCATTTATACGGTAATACAGCGAGTTTTCGATCGGTTCATTTTTTGCCTGCTTCACTAAAAAACCATAAAAAGGACGAGCCGAAGCTCGTCCGAGGTTTACAAATATGGTGGGCGATAGAAGAATTGAACTTCTGACCTCTTCCGTGTCAAGGAAGCGTTCTACCTCTGAACTAATCGCCCAACGAGATGAGATTTTACTAGCTAATGTACGTCCTGTCAATA
>JALOBM010000033.1 GCA_023228285.1 Candidatus Cloacimonadota bacterium
TAAAAGGGTATCGCAAAGCTGGATAATGACATACGAACTATTTCTCGCTAGCGACACTCCATTTTCCAAGCACTTAGGTGTAGGAAAGATTAGTAACTTATTTTAACAGAGACAGATAGCATAGGTGGTATGAACTCCTGTACATTAATTGGGATAAATGGCAAAAGGTAAGGATACTACTGCCGTGTCAAGCTTGGAGTGGCAATCTCCGTATTCGGCACATTATCCTTCCCCTGAGACTGAAGGAGATTTGAAGCAGATATAAAGCCGGTATTATCCTGTCGTCACTCGATGATAACCCGATAATATCAGGTTCAAGTATAGATATCCAAGAGGGGAATGTAGCTGTAATATCCAGAAGGTCAATTGAACTCCAATCGCGTTATCCAAGCTTTAGAGTTTCCAACAAGCGCTTAACGTGCCTTTCCCAACTGAATTCGTCCAGTCTTTTATATGCTTTTGCCTTCAGTTCATCCGCTAAAGTCGGGCTGAGTAGTATGCTCTGCATTGCTGTACATATCTCCCTGGGACGTTTGGGATTGAAGGTAAGCACCGCGTTTTTCCCGATCTCTGGTAACGATGATGTATTTGAACATGCCACGGGAATTCCGGCGGCAAAAGCTTCCAATAAAGGAATGCCAAATCCTTCATACAAAGAGGGGAATACGTACAGAGAGGCATGTTTATACAATCCTGCCAGATCTGATCCGTTCACAAACCCACAGAAAATTACTCGGGCTTTGTCCGGCATCTTTTGCCAGTATCGTTTCACTTCTTCTCCCCCACTCCACATCGATCCGCCCAACACCAAAGCATAATCTTTTCTAATACTCTCCGGTAGTTTCTCGTAGGCTTTCAACAAGTTCAGATGGTTCTTACCAGGATGCTCGATACGAGCGATATACAGGATATATTTCCCCTTGATCCCATATTTTTGGGTCAGCTCATCTTTAGATACCGGATTCTCCAGCTTTGCGGGATCATATCCATTGTAATTTACATGAATCCGGTTGCCGGGAATACCATAGAAGCGCCTCAGATCATACTTTGTACTCTCGCTGATGGCATATATTAGCGGGGCCTTATGTAGATAGTGGGGCACGATGTGTTTGATGTAGAAGTTTCGCAACAAGTCGTATTTACTTCGAATATGAAACTGGGATAGATCGTGGAAAGTAAGGATGGTTTTGTGGTTATAACGGCAAAATAGACGGCGGTTAGCAGCAGGAAGAAAGATCAGATCATAGCGTTTGAGGGATGGACTCCAGGGTAGGATGTAGAGGTGCCACAGCATTGATATTATGGGTTTCTTGATCCATTCAGCAACCTCTATGAAGTGTAAATGCGGATCACGGAGGGGAAAGACCTCGATATCGGAAGGATGGATCAGCAGATAAACATCATGTAGTTTTATCATCTGTTTTACAGTGGATACAATGTAATCGGAGATGCCTGATTTACCATTGTCGAAAGCAAGACAACTCACCAGAATTTTACGCTGGGTATTTACTTGTTTGTAAAAAGCACTGGTTCTACCTCGCCAGGCAAAATAGCGTTGCGTAAAGCGATAGATCTTTGCTTGAGGAATTAATCCGGCTTTCTTTTCCCTAAATAGAAAGATGATGTCTCTGCAAAACTCTGCAACTGCTGCAAGAAATACAGACCTGAAGAAGGATAGATCTGCAGGGTCATCCTTGTATAGCTCCCTGTATATAAAGGCCTCGGCGATTCCTTCACCACGATAACGTTTTGCCGTCTGAGCCAGATTGTAATTGTGGGAATGCTCTACAATAGCTGTTTCCACATATCCAATACTAAAGCCCAAGTGCTTCATGCGCCACGACCACTCAATATCTTCGGAGTAATGTAAATCCTCATTCAAGGGATATTGACGAATGATGTCTGCTCTCACTGCGGCACTAGCAAAAGAGAAAAAATGACGCCATTTTGAAGCTATTTTGCCATTCCCAAAGGCTCGTTGATAATCTTTTTTAACGATAGAGATAGCATCTGGACGAGGAATCTGATTTGCATATACAGCTACAAGCTCTGGATTTGTTTCCAAGGGAGCTACTATCTCGGCCAACCAGTCTTCGTTTTGAGGGATAGCGTCACCATTATTGAAAACAATATACTCGCCTTTGGCATGCATGATGGCATCATTCAACACTTTTCCCGGTAAATATTCATGAGCTGAGATACGGTACAATGTGGTTGCTCCGCAATTTTGCAGGAACTCCCAGCTTCCATCGGTGGATCCGGAATCCACGCAGATCAGTTCGTAATCACGGCGGCGTTGCTTGCTGATCATCTCAAGAGTGGCTTCCAACATGGGCATTTCATTCTTAACGCGTATAATGATGCTAATCATATATTGATCTCCACTTTTGTTTCATTCAAGTATCCATATCTTCTACGCTCAAAGCAATTGCTGATGGACATTATTATCTTTACTCGGCGTCCGTTATGCTTCTGCCCGTATCGAGATACCGGCTTTTTGATGTAGTCCGCCGAACCAGCTTCAAAGCCTTTGTTGACTGATTCATCATCCTGACTGGCCGTTACTAGTATAACCGGGAGATCAGGATTGGAATCACGAAGCTGTTTACAGGTCTCATAACCATCCAGTCCTCTACCCAGATTCACGTCCAACAATACCAGTTCATAAACGTTCTTACGAACCTTTTGTAAAGCTTCTTCTCCGCTATAGCATGAATCTGTGAGATATTTATCCCGCTTCAGTATGCTGGTTATGATGTTGATCACTACATCATCATCCACTATCAGCACTCTGGCATCATCAACCATGTTGATTTTGGCTTTACCTTTCATAACTGCTATCTATCTGCTCTTCCGGTTGTATATACAGAAGCTCAGTTCATAACCGCTTACACTCTTCAGTTCTTTTACTACTTGCTTATCCCACTGTTCAGGGTAAAAATCCGGAAATTTGCTATCTCCTGCTATCCAGGCGTGGATATGTGTGATATATAATGTGTTTACCAAGGGCAATGCCTGAGCAAAGATACTGGCACCACCAATGATAAAAGCATCAGGATATGACATCAGGGCATCATCCAGTGAATGTAGGACGGTTGCGTTTTCTGCACTGAAATCAGGATCACGGCTTAAAACAATGTTTTCTCTGTTCACCAGAGTGCCGCCCATCGAAAGCAGAGTGTTTTTACCCATAATGACTGGTCCCCCCAGGGTATGCTGCTTAAACCACGCAAGATCTTCGGGGATATACCACGGCATCTTGTTATCCCTACCTATCACTCGGTCTTCAGCCATTGCCACGATGATCTTCGGGTTCAAAACCTACCCACCTCGAAGAAATGGTCAATCTGAGGGATACCTGATCGCTTGGCCTCTTCCAGCCTACCGCTAAAGAGCATTTTCCCCGCATCAAGAAAAATGATCTTGTCGGCAATACGGTGAATAGAAGCCAACTCGTGAGTAACGATTACTATGGTCATCTTTAGCTGATTCTTCAAATTCAATATTAAAGCGTCCAAAGACTCTGAAGTAACCGGATCCAATCCGGCAGAGGGTTCATCACAAAATAGAATCTGAGGATCAAGAGCCAAAGCTCTGGCTAACGAGGCTCGTTTCTTCATACCTCCTGAAAGCTCTGAGGGAAGCATGTATATAGCGTGACCCAATCCTACCAAATCCAGCTTTACTCGGATGATTCTATCAATCACTTTACGAGAAAGATCGGTATGCATTTCCAGGGGAATAGAGATGTTCTCGTACACAGAAATGGAATTGAGCAAAGCACCATTCTGAAAAAGCATCCCTGTGCGTTTTAGAACGTCATAAAACTCCTTCTCCCCCATGTTCAGGATTTCTTCTCCCCAAAAGCTTACGCTTCCCGCAGCTGGTTCATACAGCCTGAGCATGTTTTTGAGCAGCGTTGTTTTACCACAACCACTACCTCCTAATATCACGGTAATCTCCCCGGGAAGGATATCTACGCTAATACCGTCAAGAATGGTGGTTTCTCCGTATTTAGCTACTAAATCCCGAATGCGGATTACAGGCTCTGGTGTGATAATTCCCTCCCTCATCATAGGTACAGCAAACTGAATATGGCATCAAACAGGATTACAGCAAAGATTGAACTTACCACTGATGCTGTGGTGGCTTGGCCCACGCCTTCGGCTCCGCCTCTTACCTGAAATCCGTAGAATGATCCGATTATTACTATCACCCAAGCGAACCAGATGCTTTTCCCAAAGCTCACAATAACATCTTTGATGGTAAGTATCTCTAATGAGCGGTTTACGAATGTTTCAATGGATGTATCCAGCAGCGTAACCGCAATACCAGCACCTGCCAACTCCGCAACCAAAATGCTGAACATCACCAAGATCGGCATTACTATAGTAATAGCATGAAACTTCGGCACCACCACAAAACGTATGGGATGTAATGCCATCATACGCAGAGCATCCAACTCTTCTGTAACCTGCATGGTGGCGATCTCTGACGCAATGGCACTGCCACTGCGTCCAGCTACAATGATCGAGGTAATCAGAGGCCCCATCTCCCTTACCATGGTGATGGCCAAAAGATCGGCCAAAAACACTCCTACTCCAAAATCCCTCAATTGAACACCGGATTGCAGGGATAGGATAAAACCAATGATAAAAGACAGTAGCGCTACTATTGGCAGGGCTTGTGAACCCAAGAGTACTGCCTGTTGAATTGTGGAGCCTTTGCGTTGGCCCTTACGGTTGAAGAGACCTGTTGCACTGTAATAGAATATCTCTGAGGCCAACGTGAGCGCTTCAACCAGGGAATGGTATGAATTGATGGCATCATCACCTATTTTCTCAAAGAATCCCATCGGCCGATCTGGAGCTACAGCAGCTAGTTTGATAGTGCTGAAGGTATTGATGAGAGCTTGCACTTCAGGACGCGCTCCTTTGAAGAGCAAGATGCCGCTCTGTTCTCCATAGTGCAGATGTAATTCATCCAGGAATGACACTCCGGCGCTATCGATTGAGAGGATTCCTGCCAAGTCGATCATGGTAATCTTGTCCGGAGAATTATCCTTCAGGAATCTCGCCAGTTCCTTCTCCGCCTCGGGAACTGTAAACTTTGTAAAATCCCCTTCCAGGATCAGTACATTGTTGGACAAATTTAGATACATCAGTAGAATAGACTCATTCTCAGGTATGATGTATAATTATACACCCACCATGGTTTTACGCTTTCATCATACTCCAGTTTCAACTTGAATTCCAGAGATACATTACGATACAATCTTAGGTTGATTTGATTCTCGTTTTCAATGCGGGGCATTACTCCGGATTCCTCAATCGGGAATAGCGCATCAACACTGGAATTCAGGGAAAAGAACGACAGGAAATTCACTAAAGAGAAGATAACTGTGGTTTCGATCCCTCTATTATAATTATCGGGAGCTTCACGGTAAACATCATACAGAACGCCGCCTTCATCCACTGTCTTTTCAAAGCTGAAAGACAGGTTGTTCAAATCCTGCTGCCAACCGTAACCTCCCCGCAGACTAAGTGAGCTTTTTGGACTGAAGTTGAGCCGATATGTGAGGCCACCGCCTTCCTTTAGTTTCAATGGATAGAGAGATATCTTGGAGCGGATTTCTTCCTGATCTCTTAGCCGTTCTATCTCAATACCGGATTTATCGTACTTTACATAATTCTTCTTGTTCGGGAATTGTGTGTACTCATCCCAAAAATGAGTATTCAAATCTCCACGGATATAGAATGCAAAGTTGCTCAATAGCTCGCGCTGTTTACCCCAAGGGTAGATAAGAAATACATTCTTCAATGAATATGTATCGGGATTGATCCTAAAATCCGCATCCTTGGCGAAATTAGCTCCGATATCGTAGATACTACGCATATTCAGATGGAAGGGACGGAAGTCGTGATCGATGGTGTTGTCCAAAGTACCAAACAAGCTTAATGCATAAGCCGGATCATCTTTGTCTATGGTGTTGTCTGCCGATAGATTCACATTAGCATGAATTATCCCATTGTGAAACCTGACTGAGCCCACTCCAAGATCATCTGAGAGCACACCAGCACCCACCATAATGTTCCCGCTGGAGCTACTCGGATCCACCACAATGGTTAAGATGTGACTATCTCCTTTTCTCAAGCTTACTGTAGTAAAGTCTTTCAAATCACTCCAGGAGTACCCCCCCAAGGTAACCATGTAGTTACCGGGAGGCAGAATCCACAGATTCTCCTCAATTCCATGCTGATCATCACTCAGCGAAAAGTCTGTACCCACTTTTGTATATCCGTAATCATCCTCATTTTGGATCCAAATGTCATAGATCAACCGAACCTTGTTTTGGGATTGATCCAACATTCTCACCTTCAGCTCACACCAATTTCGCTCCACAACAGTTCTTTGCTGAGGATATACGTTCACTGTCATACGTATGTCATCGTTATAACCGGTGATCACTCGATATTTCCCTGGCAGCAAATTCAAGGGAGCATTGAACACTCCAACGTGCTCAGAAATAATGGTGTTCAGATCGTCGAGTCCTTCTACTCTGTAGAGCATTTCGTTGCTTATTGGAGCTTTTGTGCTTAAATACAATTCTCCAAATACTTTATTTTCATCCTGTTGTTCGATTTGCTGATATATATACTGTTCCGGTGCAGTAAGAGGATCCCGATAATCGATCCCAGTCTGGCGTACCGGTCTTCCGGCAAAATGCATGATACATAAGGCGGCAAAGGTGTTTGTCTCCTCCATGATCAGGTTGTTAAACACCTGAACCAAATACACCACAGACTCGTCCGCAAGAGGATAATAACGATCATTGCGATGAGTAAGAACCACGTTCTCTGAAGTACTATCGCGCAACACAAACTCGATTCTCAGATGAGCACGAGGGTCTTTGCCTTCCAGCTTCTCAATGTTCAGTACATTGGTTTCCAGGTAGTAATTCGGATCAAACTCTCCTGTTTCCCTGCTGACGTTGGAGAAGATATTATAAGTTCTCAACCGCTGTGTGATGATGTTGGGAATGGCGTCCGACAAGCGATTTGCCCAGAGGTCATTACTCATAAAGCGAACTCTGTAGAAATTCTCTTTGGCGACTATTTGATTGCGGTTGTATGTCCTGTTTATTCTGCTGTTCATCACTTGCAGAGATTTCCCGCTGGATACATCCTGCCTCAATTCCTGCCTTTCTGTACTGGATTGATAATCGAGGACATAGTAATTTGTGATCACTTTATCCACTTTGCCGAAGCAACCGCCTAGCAACAGAGTCAACAACATAGCAGCGGAAAACAAAAAGTGTTTAATAATTCTTGTTACTCTCATATCAATTACCTCTTAGTAGTATTGCAGGGTTATCCGAAATTTGTCTGGAAAAATCGTTAAAGTTTTCTGTGGCATTACGCAGGTTCTCCAAAGTTTCCGCAAGATCGTCTTGAGACCTTAAGACTGTGCGATTCAGAGTGTTGATCAGAATCCCTGTTCGTTGGATGGTAGTGCCCAGATTCACCACCATATCTTTCACATTTGCCTCTGCCAATTGCCCCGAAAGAACATCTACGTTCTCTACGATTGATACGAATTCATCTGATGATAAAAGCTGATTTATCGTATCCAGAGAACGGTTGATGTTTGCACTTACATCCAAAATCTGCTGAGTGCTTTCCAGCACCAGACTATTGGTGTTTTGACCTATGTTATTCATGTGAAATCTGGTATCCTGTATCAACAACTCAGCTTGTTCGCTGATATCGTTCACATTCTGGTTCAGATTCCTCGTAATCATCACCAACTCTTCATTCACAATATTGGCAATGTCTTCCAGAGATCCCATCGCACTTTCCGAGATATCGTCGATGTTTCCCGCAAGGTTCTGTGAAATAAAATCAATGTTCTTGCTCAGATCCTCTGTTAGGTCTGCAGTATTATTGGCTATGCGAGAAAAGGAATCCAGGGTGTTGCTGAGCTTTGAACTGGTAGTCTCCAGAATCAAGCCGGTTTCTCTAAGAATTTTGGCCAGATTTTCACGGTTCTGTTCACTGGTAATTTCGTTAATGTTGCTTGCGATCAAATCGATCTTTTCCGCTATTGAAACTGCTCGTTCGGAAATGTCGTCGATCATGGTGGATCCCGCTTTGATTTGGCCGCCAGGATTGATGGTGCGGGCTTCGTTTGTACCCCCACGGATTTCAACTGCTTTCAGACCGGTTATACCTACAAGAGTCAATACAGCTTCAGTGTCTTCTTTGATCGGTGTACCGGGCTCAATATTGATCGTTACTTTCACTTTTAACACATTCTGAGGATCAATCTTGATGTCTTCCACACGGCCTACCTTGATGCCCTGATAATTCACGGTACCACCCACTTGCAAACCACTAACCGGGTAATCCACAAATTCAATGTAATAAGTATCCCACTTTTGCGTTAGACGATTACCAGCTACAGCCGCTGCAAAGACAAGGATCAACAAACTCCCTATCGCCAAAAACACACCTAAACGAACCTTAGTAGCTTTCGAAACCAAATTGATCTCCCTTATTCATAAAATAGTTCACCGGTTATGAGCCGGTTACTTATCCGGACGGGACTTTGCGCTTTCACGTGCACTCGTCCGTCACAGATCACATCGCCCCCAAAGCTCACATCGCCTTCGATTTTTAACTCTTTACAACCAGCAAGTGAAGGAATATCAGCAAATCTACTGCGCATCTGATCGATGTTCCCATAATAACGGGGATCAAGCTCTATATAAGGGATCTTCTCAATTCCCCGTCTCAACTTCAACTGATATTGCTCGTTCAGTTCATAGAGGTCAGACCATATTGCCAGCAAATCGTTTGTCTTCTTCACCGGAGCAAAGCGCTGTCTGGGAACGACCAATGCCTTAGACCTCTTGAAACTGCTGATCGCCGCTCCCATGGCAGTTTCCAATTGATACACTTTCTGGTCTTGGATTACTTTGGGATTCACAATCAAAGGCAGCAACATCAACCCTTCATGACTGATCAAGTGCCATTCCAAAGCTTTTAAATCTATCCAAAGATTATTGGTATTGAAGTATTTATACTTTTCAATGTCTTGAAACGCAGGAAGATCTTCCTGAGGACATTGCGCTATCTCTCTCAAAAGCAGATTGCCTTCTTTGTCCTGTGCCAAATGACCGCCCTTGCTGTCCATAACGCTGCGTTCACAGACCTCCATCAGGAAAGGTACGTCGTGCTTTTCCATGTACGCTGCGATTGATGGATCCACTACCGCACCCAGATTGTCCGAATTTGAAACGAAAGCATAACGATAGCCTTTGGATATCAAGGCATCCAGAATACCCGAAGTGGATATGGCTGTGTACAGATCACCATGACCCGGTGGATTCCAGCGTTGATCTTTGTCCTTGCTCTCAAATGGAACCAAGGTACCCTGAAGAATCCGGGGGAACTTGTTTTGTACAAAGGCTATCGGCAAATCCTGATTTATCAAATCCGGATACTTTGCCAGGTAATCCATAGTATCCTGATGCGTGGCATAACTGTTCATGAATATCAATTGAACATCATAACCACTTCCCGATCTTAGCGCCAGAACGTGACGCGTAATGATGTCCAGGAAGTTCATATTGCCTTTTACCGGAAGCAGGGATTTTGCTTTGGAAAGCCCCATACTGGTTCCCAAACCCCCGTTTAACTTTATAACTGCGATGTGCTTCAATAGTTTATTTGTGTTTTCGCTTTCAAGATCATCGTAATGTACCAGGGAATCACTTTGAGGTGCTGTAATGTCAGATTCGCTTATCTTTCCCATCTTTCCGCCGCACAATGCTTCATAATAGGAAGAAAAAGTGCGGATAAGCATGTCTGGAAGACCCTCTGCCTTCATCGCTTTCACAAACTGATTCAGCACGTCACATACGTCCTTCCCTGCTATAGCAGGCTTTCCAAATACTCATCATCAGCTGGCTCAGGGATCGTAATAGCCCCCTCCGAAGAGTGCTTTTCGTTCCACTGACTCGCAGTAGAAATAGCCCCGGTATTTCGAGCCCAGGCTCTGCGAGCTACTCCACCCATAACGTCCCAGGACAATGCTTTGCGAACCACTTCATCCATATATGCGCTACCGTCAAGCACTATACCGTTACCGCCGTTCACGCTGCGACCAATTCCTACACCACCGCCATTGGACAGTACCACCAAGGTCATCCCTCTGGCCACATTCCCGGCAAAGCATTGTGTAGCCATATCGGCCATCAGGTTTGATCCATCATATATATTGGCAGTTTCGCGGAAAGGTGAATCTGTACCGGAGACATCATGATGATCTCTGCCCAACATCACCGGACCAATCTCGCCTTTGCGTACCATCTCGTTAAACTTCAAAGCAATGCGAACCCGGCCTTCCTCATCAGCATAGAGGATACGGGCTTTTGTGCCTACAACCAGAGCGTTTTCCTCTGCACTACAGATCCAATGATGATTATCTCTATCCATAGAGTTTCGCTGAGGGTCTATCAGCTCCGCAGCAGCTTTGTCAGTAGCTCTAAGATCTGCATCTTTTCGAGAGAGACAAATCCAGCGGAAGGGTCCATAACCATAATCAAAGCACATCGGTCCCATGATGTCTTCCACATAGGACGGCCAGATGAAGCCATCATTGGTATTATCGGGATTCTTGGCAATTTCGTGCACTCCCGCATCAAAAACACTAGCCATGAAGCTATTGCCATAATCCCAAAAATGTGCTCCTTTTCGGGTAAGAGAATTTATGATTTGAAAATGCTTCTTCAAGGATTCATCCACTTTTTCCTTGAACTCAGCTGGATCACCTGCAAGCAGCTTTCGCCCTTCTTCAAAGCTAAGCCCTACAGGTGTATAACCACCTTCGTACACAGCATGACAAGATGTCTGATCGCTGATCAATTCTACTTTTATATCCTTCCTATTGCAATAATCCAACAAATCCACGATATTGCCATGATAGGCTATGGATAGTGCCTGTTTGCTCCTTCTGGCTTCATCCACCCAAGTGAATATCTCCGGTAAATTAGCAGAGACTCTGGAAACCCAGCCTTGAGAATGCCTGGTCTTGATGCGGGAATAATCCACCTCTGCGATGATACCAATGCCTCCGGCTATTTCGACCGCTTTTGCCTGAGCTCCGCTCATACCGCCCAAACCGGAAGAGACATATAAAACCCCGCCCAGATCTTTATCAACGGGAATCCCCAGATATTTTCTGCCCGCATTCAATAATGTGATATAAGTACCGTGAACTATGCCCTGGGGTCCAATATACATCCAGCCACCGGCAGTCATCTGACCGTAATTTGCCACCCCCAAAGCTGTTAGGCGTTTAAAATCTTCGGGATTATCCCACTTTCCGATCACCAAACCATTTGTGGATATTACTCTGGGAGCTTCCGGCCTGGAAGGAAACAAACCTACGGGATGGCCGCTGGACACAACCAAAGTCTGGTGGTCCGTCATGGCTTCCAAGTACTGAACTATCAGCCGATATTGCATCCAGTTCTGGCATACCTGTCCGGTTTCACCGTAAGTTACCAGTTCATAAGGATATAAAGCTATATCGAAATCCAGGTTGTTGTCTATCATCACTTGCATGGCTCTTGCCTGCGTTATGCCCTTGTATTCGTCAATCGGTTTTCCTGTCAGGCGACCTTGGGGTCTCCAACGATAACCATAGATCCTACCCATACTCTTCAACTCAGACAAAAACTCCGGAGCTACTCTGGTATGCAACTCAGACGGGATGTAGCGTAAAGCGTTTTTCAGCGCTTGTTTGATCTCCTTCCTGGACAGATTCAAACCCCTGTCGGGCGCTCTGCGGATACCCGGTTCAAAAACGGGATCAGGCGGTAATACGTTTGCTAGTTTTGCAACAAAAGGTTTGTCAGACATTGTGTTCCTCTTTATGGTTCTTCTTATTTATCATTATATTCAAAATGGTTGAATCAGCATTCTGCATCCCGCTATTTGCAAATTCCGCCAAGTTGTCTATGGTCTCATCGATATCGTCTGTTATTATGCCATCGTTTGCGGAGATGCATTTACCCATAAGAGCAAGCAACGCCGCTTGAACTGCTGCAGAGGTATTGGTCGCCACCTTCAGGGAACAGCCCTCTTTAGCCCCGTCGCATACCATACCGGCTGTGTTTCCGATCATATTCTTGATGGCATACTCCACATTTGTGTAGTTTCCCCCCAACAACATAACGATACCGCTAGCAGCACCCGCAGCGGCAGACAGGCAACCGCAAAGACATGATAAAAGGCCAATCTTGTACTTCATATGCACGCTAACCAAATGACCCATCGCTAAAGCGCGCACCAGATTTTCATGACTGCTGTTTAACTTCTCGGCTGCAGCTATGATGGGCAAAGTGATGGAAAGACCCTGGTTTCCGCTGCCGGTATTTGAGATCACTGGTAAATTGCATCCGCTCATCCGAGCATCCGTTGCTGCAGCAGTGAGAGCCATAGCCCAATGATGAATATCATCGCCCAAAAGCCCTTGTTCGATCTGCTGCATGATCATTTTTCCCACTGAGATACCCATGCTTTCGTCCATACCAAAATCTGCAATTCTGCGGTTGATCTTCTCTCCCAAATCCAATGTGAGCAGAGTGTTGTAATCGGACATAGCGCAAAACTGATAATAATCTATCAGCTTCAGCCCTGATGGCGGGATAATGGTCGATCCGCTTTCATAACCCATATCCTGATACTGAAGTACCTTGTCATCGAGCTCCAGCTTGTGTAAAAAGGAATGACGCCAGCGTATGATGGCTCTGGCCCTGTGCTCTTTATTCTGGATAATCACTTCAGCATATACTTTATCATCACCGGGATACAGCTGGATGGATATATTCTCTGCCAGCTTCTTTCCTGCTACTACCTGATCGGGACTAAGATCGCCCAATACTTGCAGTTTCTTGTCCGGTTCTGCTACGATCAAACCCAACGCAACAGCTATTTCCAAGCCGATTAACCCCGTATTGGGAATCCCAACACCCATGCCGTTTTTCAAGATGCTTTGGCTAACTATTAAAGTGATTTCATCGAATGTTCCAGGAAACACACTGGCTGCGTATGCACCCGCTAAAGCTACAGCTGCAGGTTCCGTACAACCAAGTGCCGGAACTACTTCCTGCCTCAACAATGCCAATATTTTCGTATCGTGCTGCATATCTACCTATTGATATTTATTCTTTATGTTATTGTTTGAGATAAGGTGAATCCTGTCAAGTTAATTCTCCCCGCATCATGTCTGGTAGAGAGCGAGTCACCATATTACTATGCTTACTTCACTACTGTTATTTTCCGTGCATACAGCTGTTATCAGGAATAGAGGAAATTATCATTACATCAACACCTTCAGCACGTGCCTTGCTCAACCGATAATCTATACTTGAAGCAGATATTATCGGGTGATCATCGAGTGACCACTACTTGATAACGGCTTTATATCAGGTTGAACTCTACATAGCACAGAGAGGATCAATCGCTCTTCTCCTCTGTGGATACTTCGCATCAATCTACCAAAATCTGCCTTAAAGTACAGGGGATCGTTATTGACAGTATGGAGCAGTAGATCATTCTTGTTAATAAATTCAACCCAGTAATGAAAAGAAGGTTTGGTATGCGTATCCTGATGATTTGTTTCAGTGGCACCGGAAATACACGTGCCATCGCTGAGATTCTAAGAAATGAATTTATCTCAAACGATGCTGAATATACGCTTATCCCTATGGAGCACATTACCCAAGGTCTGAGTAAACCTGATTATGATAATTGAGACTTTGTTGGCTTTCCCATTCATGCCATGGACGCTCCCAAGATAGTGTATGATTTTCTGAGAACACTACCCTCAATGCGTAAAAACTACTTCCTCTTCAAGACCGCTGGAAGCTCTTTTGCCAATACGGGATCCACTTATAAGATTCAGGATATAATAGCGAAGCTCGGTTACCGCCTCAAACATGAACAGCTTTATGTGATGCCCCCAATTGCTTTGGCACGGCAAGTCCTGCAAAAGTTTTCGGGCGCTATACGCAAAGTGCAGAAATGGTGAAGTTTTGTGCAGCAGAAATATGCTCCGGGACTAAAAGAAGACTGGCAGATATTCCTCTGCGAGGACTGTTTATGCATTTGCCAGATTCGAAAAGTACAGCGCTCATCAAGCTTCCCGGCGTTGGCGGGTACACAGCGATTGCACACAATGTGGACTTTGTGTACAGCAATGCCCTATCCAGAATATCACTTTAAAGGATGGGAAAATGGAGTTTGCAGATCGATGCCTGCTTTGCCTGCGCTGTTGGTGGATATGCCCAAGTAGGGCAATAACACATTCTATGCTGAAACCATTCTTCCTGAAGGAACCATATAAGCTGCCGGATGATGGCCAAATCCACGAAGATACGGCTCCATCGGCAAAAGGAGATAATATGAATAAGATGATTGCAGCTTGCGGGATAGACTGCGCTACATGCGAATCATATCAAGCTACTATCAACAACGACAACGCTCACCGTGAGAGAGTAGCAAAAGAGTGGTCTGAAAGATACCAGAATCAACTGAACATCCAGGATATCAATTGCAGTGGTTGTCGTAAAGAGGGCATCAAGTTTGCTTGGTGCCTCATATGCCCTATCCGCGATTGTGTGATTTCAAAAGGATACAATACCTGTGCAGAATGTTCCGAATTGCCCTGCGACTTCAACCGTTCACTGTTTGAGCAAGCTCCGGAGGTATGGAAGAACCTTCAGGAACTAAAGTAGTAGATTGGCTTCAGTCTAGGGCAGGAATTCCCCGTAAAGACCTTGGACATATGTATACCGCTATGCTATCCCTGCTCTCGTCTGATCTCGGCGCCAATGCCTTTTAACTTCTCTTCTATACGGTCGTACCCCCTATCGATGTGATAGATACGCGATACCGTAGTAGTACCTTCTGCAACCATGCCCGCCAATACCAATGCAGCGCTTGCTCGCAAGTCTGTAGCCATTACTTCTGCGCCACTAAGGTTATTTACTCCGTTTATTCTTGCAACGTTTCGCTGCATTTGAATATCCGCCTGTAAACGGTTCAGTTCTGCAACATGCATGAACCGATCGGGAAAAACTGTATCTTCAATATAGCTAACGCCTTTTGCCAAACACATCAGTACCGTGAATTGCGCCTGAAGGTCAGTAGGAAATCCGGGATGCGGAAGCGTAAGGATGTTGGTAGCTTTGATCTCTTTGGGGGGAATCACGGTGATATCCTTGTCTGCAATCTGCAATTCACAGCCTGTCTCTCGTAGTTTGTCCAGAAGCGCAGTCAAATGCTCCGGATTGCATCCACACACCGTGACGGGTTGCGTGGAAAGAGCTCCGGCGATCAGGAAAGTACCTGCTTCAATACGATCCGGGATCATCTCCATCTGTACGGGGAACAGTTCTTCCACTCCCTCAATTATCAGTGAAGTGCTTCCCTTACCATTAATCGAAGCGCCCATCTTGTTCAAAAAGTCTATCGTACTGTCCACTTCGGGTTCCATTGCCGCATTGAACATTCGGGTAGTGCCCTTGGCCAAAACTGACGCCATCAGAGCATTAATCGTGGCTCCTACTGAGGATTTTTCAAAATGGATATCGGCTCCCTTCAGTACTTTGCATGTCGCATTTATATAGCCATGTTCAATCTCGATCTCGGCACCCAAAGCCTCCATAGCCTTCAGATGCAGATCTACGGGACGGGTACCAATGGCGCAGCCCCCGGGAAATGATACACGGGCCTTACCCAAACGAGCCAGCAATGGACCCAATACATAGATCGATGCTCTCATCTTGCTCACCAATTCATAAGGCGCTTCAGGATAGCAGACATCTTTGCTGTCTATGCTCATGGAATCCTTGTCGTAATCCACTCTGGCGCCAATTACTCGTAGCAAATGAGCCATAGTCTTGAGGTCAATAAGCATGGGGACATTCTTTAGTACCGACTTTCCGGGGGCCAGAAGGCAAGCTGCCATGACCGGTAAAATTGCATTCTTAGAACCGCTAACATAGATTTTGCCGCTTAAATCTCGGCTGGTTTCGATGATGAATTTATCCATTGTATCCTCTTGGGATTTACTTTAGTTTGGCGATCAGGAAACGATCTCGGTCGGCCAGATCACGTCCTTTCTGCAGTATTTTGAAGCCTGCAGATTCTGTCAAGTGTAGTAAATCAGCTTGCTGTCTGCTACCATGTTCAAAAGCCAGTATCCCTCCCGGCGAAAGATACTGGGACACTTTATCCAAAATGCGTTTGTAAAACTCCAGACCATTATCAGCAGCAAGTAAGGCGATTTTGGGCTCATGATCCCTAACCGATTCTTCCAGATCAGAATACTCTTCAGGACTGATATAAGGAGGATTGGAAACTACCGCGTCGAATCTATGCTCATTCTCGGGAAAAAGGTCTGCATTTAGCAGTTTGATGGGAAGATTCAGGTTATTGGAATTTATTCTTGCTACTTCCAAAGCTTTAGCATCTATATCTGTGGCTATTATTTGCAGATCCGGTCTGCTTTGTTTTAAGGCCAAGGATATCGCTCCGGATCCCACGCCTATTTCCAACACTTTCGCGTTGTCTACGAGATGCGGGATCAGAGCCTCCACCAATACCTCCGTATCAAAGCGAGGTATCAATACTCTGGGATCCACGTACAATTCCAAAGCGTAGAACCAAGCTTTCTGAACCACATATTGTGGCGGTTCTCCTGATTGTACGCGTGCCAGCCATCTCTTCAGGGCATCGGCTTCATCGGGACTAAGTGTTTGTTCTATGGCGAGTTGACCAGGAGTGCAGTGTTTCAGATTGCACAGAAGAAAGGCAAAATCTGCATGGGGTACTGTGGGAAATTCTTTTTCCAGCTCAAATGCTTTAATCTGCATCAGGACAAATCAGGCTTTTTCTAATTCTTATAGATCTTCCTTTATCATCAAAGCTCATCTCATCACTAAGGTGATAAAGCATTGCCAAACCCCTGCCATGCCCTTCAATTTCGAATATCTGTTCTTTACGGATGATTTCCATCCAATACTCATATTCAAAGCCGTCTCCCTCATCCTGCACGCATATCTCTATGTTCTGCTGCAGATTGTCCACTTCAAAGCCAAACATCACTTTCCTGCGGTTAATCTCGGGATTCTCCATCCTTTTTTGTATAATGGCCTGTAAGGCATCATGATTAAGATCTCGCTCTTGAACACTGAGTTTCAGAGTTCCGTGAATGTAGGCATTGTAAATCATCTCATCCACACAGATCAAAAGCTCATTGATAACCTTGGAGTTTATCCGGTAGTATTGCCGCAAGAAATTACTAAACATTTTGGAAACCCCAAATTTGGAGAAATCCTTGGCGGGCAACTCGAAATGGAATTTTGCTTTGTCCAAATGGCCGAAAAACTCTGATCTATCATTGCGGTTCTGTTTTCTGAAAATCAATTCCCGGATGGAACTGATCATGTGCTTGGTCTCTATAGGTTTGCGGATGAAGTCGCTGGCACCCAAGCGAATGGCTTCGATGAAATAATCGTGTTCCAGATATCCGGTCATTAGTATCACATCCAGATTCCGGTCGTATTCTTCACGAACCTTGCCCAGAAACTCCAAGCCCGACAAACCCGGCATTTCGATGTCGCAGATCACCAAATCATAGTCTATCTGATGAATCTTTCGCAAGGCATCACTACCGCTGTATGCGGTGTCCACCTTGTAGCCACTGATACCCAATATTGCTTCCAGGGAGTTGACAATCGCGATGCTGTCGTCAACTACCAGGATCCTTCCCTGGTTGGTCATTTCTTCAGCTAAGATTTACCGTAAATAGCTGGTTCAGCTTCAACATGCTAAATAAATCATAGACACTGTTGGAGCTGCGAACCACCTCAATCTCACCGCCTTTGGAGATAAAATCCTTGTAGAATAAGAGTATTTTGCCGATTCCTGTGGAAGATATGTTGCGGCAATCAAGTAGATCCAATTCCAATAGAGTAGCATTGCTCTGCATAACTTCAGTAAGCTTTTCCTGCAAGATGTGGGCATTCTCGCTATTTAGAATGCCGTCGATCTTCATGGCAGCAATGTTTCCTTCAAAAGTAAGATCGATAGTCATATCCACCTCCTCGGTAATTTTGTTTCTTGTTACAAGATCGTTTTTGATGAATCGCTTGTCAAGTTTATTCTGCATAACCTCGTATCCTGCGTAACACATCTCTCTGCACCTGAGATGGTGCTATTTCAAACTTCTTGAACTCAAGGGCATAAATTGCCCGCCCCTGAGATAAACTACGGATTCTGGTGGAATAACCAAACAACTCTGATAATGGTACCTCAGCTACTACTTCCTGTTGATAATCATTGTGCTTGCGCATTACTTCGATCTTGCCCCGTTTGGCGTTGATATCGGAAATGATGTCACCCACAAAATCATCGGGGGAGATCACCGTAAGCATCATAATAGGCTCCATTATAACTGGTTTTGCCTGTCTCAAACCTTTGCAAATCGCCATAGATGTGGCAATCCTGAAGGCCAGTTCATTGGAATCCACCGGATTATAATCGCCATCCACCAGTTCTATAGCTACGCGCTCCACACTAGAGCTGATCAAAGGCCCATCGGAAAGAGCCGCAAGGGCTGCTTCTTCGATTGCTTTCCAGTATTCCTGAGGTATTTTTTCCGGATCCACGGAGCATTTGAAGCTGTTCTTCTGATCCTCGCTAATATCTTTCAATGGTATGGGGCTAAGCCGGAAGGTTACGGAAGCATAATTGCCCTTCCCATTAAGCTCACGCTGGAAAACCTCGGATGTCTGTACCATCAGTGTGATGCTTTCCTTGTATGACACTTGAGGATTACCAACATTTGCGCTAATTCCAAATTCCCGTTTGATCCGGTCCACAATAATGTCCAGATGCAATTCTCCCATTCCAGAAATCAAGGTTTGTCCGCTATCTTTATCCACATGTACCTTGAAGGTGGGATCCTCTTCCTGTAAACGAACCAGAGCATTGGAAAGGTTATCCTGATCCGCTTTGGTCTTGGGTTCTATAGCAATCGAGATCACAGAGTCCGGGAAATGCATCTTGGATAATACCACATTGATGTTGCCGTCTGTGATGGTGTCTCCGGTTACCAAAAACTTCGGGCCCACAATAGCAGCGATATCCCCCGCATGCAGATACTCTATGTCATTCTTTTTGTTGCTCATCATCTGCAGGATTCTGGCTACCCGTTCTCGCTTGCCGTTGCTCATATTCAGGAAACTTCCGCCTTTTTTCAGGGTTCCACTGTATACTCTCACATAAATCAGGCGTCCCACATATTTATCAATCTGAACTTTGAATGCCATTCCCACAAAATGATCATCAGGATCTGCCGCCAGATAAACCGGTTCATGGCTGTCTGGATCTATGGCATGAGTGTCCCCAATATCCAAGGGCGAGGGCAAAAAGTCCACCACTGCATCTAAAAGCAATTGAAGACCCTTGTTCTTCAGGGATGATCCACATAATACAGGGATAAAGCCATGAGCTATGGTTCCTTTGCGAATTGCTCTTCTGATCAATTCGGCTGGAACTTCTTCGCCTTCCAAGACCAGCATCATCAATTCATCATCAAATTCTGCAATACTCTCAAGCAGATGTTCCCTGGCTATCTGTGCTTCCTCCAGCATCTTGTCAGAGATCTGTATGTGTGACGTCTGAGATCCTTGAGTAAGAGGATCAAAATACCAAGCTTCCATAGAAATCAGGTCTATCACACCCTCAAAGCAATCTTCTTTGCCGATTGGGATGTTTATTGCACAGGCTTTGGTGGTCAGCCGTTCGTGAATCATATTTATCACATTATCGTAATCCGCACCAATGCGATCCATCTTGTTCACGTATGCCAAGCGAGGAACCTGATATCGGTCGGCTTGATGCCATACCGTTTCAGATTGAGGCTCTACCCCGCTTACGGCGCAAAACACTCCTACTGCACCATCCAGAACGCGTAATGAACGTTCTACCTCAGCAGTGAAATCTACATGGCCTGGGGTATCAATAATGTTTATCTGATGCTCTCTCCAAGGGCAACTGACTGTTGCTGAAGTAATGGTAATTCCGCGTTCACGCTCCTGTTCCATCCAGTCTGTAAAAGCATTCCCATCATGCACTTCGCCCATTTTATGCAGAAATCCGGTATAATACAATATGCGTTCTGTAGTAGTTGTCTTTCCGGCATCAATGTGTGCCATGATGCCGATATTCCTGATTCTAGAAAGCGGATTATCCGCGTCGCTTTTCATAACTAGTCCTTTCATTTTCTCCAGTATGCTCTATCATTGGGGATTTTGGAAGCCACTTTGGTTGTGTAGCAGTGGATTACTCCCATTTATGATCTGCCGCGTTCTTATGTAATGCTGAGGGGACGAAAACCTGCACAGCATACACTACGGGAAACTAATCATATTCTCCTGTATGTCATTTTATTATGCATCAGTATATTGTCCACAAAAAAGTACTGCTTTACCTCTGAACTGGGCGCTCGTATGCTCTGATATCATGCTTTTGCATTGTCATATACAGCTGTTTATCAACTACTTATGCACACAATCTTCCAAAGGATATCGCTGAAGTGTTATGAAAAAAAATACCCTGCACAGTTTATTAGCATGCAGGGTATTTTTTACTATAAGAATGGTTCTAAAAAGCTTCTTCCAAGCTTTGCAAGGCTTCTTGTTTTGCTGATTGTGCATAGATACCAAAACTTAGAGCGATGATCAAAACTAATAGCATGCTTCTTTTCATGGTCGTCTCCTTCTGAACCTTCTTTGTTGTTATACGTTATGATCTGTTCACTGTTTGTCAAGGTGCAATTTCGTTTCTCCTGTCTAGACTCAGTTATAGCAGCACTCGCTTATGGGCTTGTCTGATTCCCTCAGCCTCGCCAAGGCAACATATATGCTTTAACCTCTTCATTGTAATAGCGATCAGTCATGGTCGCAATAAAATCCCGCACCTTTTCGGCTGCTTGGAAGGATTCCAGATACTGATCGTTCTTGTGGTTGAGAAAGTGTTTATGTATTTTGGAATCGGTATTGTTCTTCTCTACATCATCCATGTACTTCTCGAACATTATCCGCATTGTGCGGTGGATAACCGCATTGGACTGTTTTACGTTTTCATCGGTGTAAATGCGTCGATAGTTGAACTTCTTCAGTTCCAAGAGTTGCTGTGAGGTCTCTTCGTCAAAAGCAATGAAATCCTGCTCATAACTATTTGTTATCACGCTTTTAATCAGGGTTTCAATGATCTGACTGTTTGTATTGCCCAAGTACTTTACTTGTTCAACCGGTAATTCTTCTCGTTTCAGTATATTGTATCGAATAGCGTCTTCAATATCTTGGCCGATGTAAGCGATAGTATCAGTAATGCGAACGACGCAGCCTTCCAGGGTTGCCGGCATCCATTGCATCCCGTCCCCTGACTTCTTTGCCCTGATGTAGGCTTGGATATCAACTTCGTTTTTATCTCCCTTGGGGCACAATCGGGTATTATGCACTTCACCGTCGTGAGATATGATACCATCCCGCACTTGAAAAGTGAGATTCAATCCCTTGCCCTTGCTGGAGATATGATCCACTATATGCAGTGACTCGATATTATGATGAAAGTGTCCTATTCCAGCATCATGACAGCATTGACTTAAAGCTTTTTCACCATCGTGACCAAAGGGACAATGCCCCAGATCATGACCCAACGCTATCGCTTCAATCAGTTCTGTATTCAAGCCCAGGTACTTGCCAATAGTACGTGAAATCTGCGATACATAAGCTATGTGAAGATTACGATTGGTCATCTCTTCATCGATGAGATTTGTGAATGAAAACACTTGAGTCTTGCCATGATAACGCCGATAAGCCCCGCTATACAAGATACGATCGCGATCCACTGCAAAGCGGGAACGCATCAGATCCTCATTCTCTGCTTTACTACGCCAAGCATTTCTATCTCTAAAAGCACGATCTCCCAACACTGCATCGTGCCTGGCTTTTATGTCTGTGAATATTGTATTTAGTTTATCTTTCACAAGCAACTCCATATAGCATTTATCTTATTATTACAAGATACATAGAATCAATCCCTAAGCAAAGTTTTTGCTGATCAGACGAATAAATTGATTGCAAACGGCTCGAATCTTGCTTATTTTATATGCATGTTACAAAAAAAAACACGAGGAAAAATGCAATGAAACAATTTCTTGTATTATTGATGCTTTTAGTATCGATGACTTTTATCTGGGCAGTTCCCAGAGAAATGGTAGTACTGGAAATCGGCACCGGTACCTGGTGTCCCTATTGTCCCGGTGCATCAATGGGTGCCCATGACTTGCTGAATGCCGGTATCAATGTAGCCGTGGTCAAGAACCACAATGGCGATAGCTACGCCAATACTTACTCTAATACCAGAAACAACTACTATGGAATTAGCAACTTCCCATCTGCTTTGTTTGATGGATTGAACGTCTATGAGGGCGGAAGTAATACCCAATCTTTGTATTCAACCTATCTGCCAAGAGTAAACGCTCGTCTGGCAATTCCTTCGAAATACACTATAACCGCTGAAGGATATTACGAAAGCGGTGTGCTCACGGTTGATGTAACTGTATCTAAACCAGAAGCCGATACCAATACCAATGTCTTTCTACGCTCCTACATTACAGAATCCAATATTCAACAAAACTGGCAGGGACAGACCCAATTGGACTATGTAAACCGAATGATGGCCCCCAGCGCCTCAGGTACAGCGATTACTCTCAATACTGGAGAATCCGTAACCGAAACTCTCACTTTCAATCTGAATTCAAGCTGGCAAATGCCAAATCTGGAATTAGTACTCTTTCTCCAGAACAACTCCACTAAAGAGATCCTTCAGGGAGTAAAGTATAGCGTACCCGGTTTATCCGGAGCTTTCCCCGCTTCCGCAGAAGCCTTGTTATTCCCCGATACCTATGTAAGTGGCCTAAACTCATTACCCATTACCTTCTTCAACTTTTCAAACGACCCAGTTTCGGCTACTCTGGAAACTACCAATCCTACTTTCTTCGCTGATGTTACTGAGATGGAAATACCCGCCTTGCAAAGCTTCACTACCATGGTGCATTTTTTCCCCACCACCACTGGAGATATTTCCGGCAATCTCATTGTAACCGGCAATTTTACTGATCACCCTGTGCTCACCATACCTCTTGCAGGACATGCCTTCGTGAATGCTCCCCCTATTGTGGCAGATGTTTGCGTAACTGGACCCCCAGTTGTCTTACAGACTATTACCGGTTCATATGTCTTCTCTGATCCCGATGGTGACAATGAAGGCACCAGCCTTTATCAATGGTACAAGGTTGTGAATGACGCCAACCAGCTTATTGTGGGAGCGGATCAGATCACTTACACGATTGCAGCAAATGAGATTAACAAACGATTTGTGTTCAAAGTAACCCCGGTTGATCAATATGGTATGGCGGGAACTCCTGTTTATAGCGAGCCCTCACCCGCAGTTATAAGCCTCCCCGCTCCGCAAAACTTTGCTGGTTATGTGGAAGCCCCCAACACTGCCGTACTTACCTGGCAAAAGCCTATGTACTTTGACAATCGTGGTTTCGTAGGCTATCGCCTTTACCGAAACGATCTGGTTATTGCAGATATTCCCAATCCGGATGTCCTTACATACAGAGATGAAGGCTTGGCTATGGGCGTGTATGAATACAAACTCTGCAGCATATTCAATAACCCTCAAAACTTTTCCTTGCCTACTCCTGTTGTCTCCCTTACCATCGATGCCTCCGATAATGAGGACAGCGTAAGCTTGGCTCAGATTGGGGTTCGTGCGATGCCAAATCCTTTCCACAGTGAAACCAGTTTCCGCATTAAGTCCCATCCTAATCGTGAGATCACTTTCCATGTGTTCAATATTCGTGGTCAGGTGATCAGGCAGTGGAAAGCTTATGCCGACGCCACAGGTAACGCTCTTCTAAACTGGGATGGCAAAGATGATCGCGGCAGCCTAGCAGAAAGCGGTGTTTATCTGTATAAAATGGAATCTGAAGGTAAGACCATTCAAGGCAAGATCATTAGAGTATCCAAATAAAATAGCATGATCCAGAATTACCCTGGGGAAGTCTCCGGGGTTTTTTTATGGTTAGCTTATGCATCTAGAATTCTTACTCGCCCATCATCCGGAAGAGCACTAATCCTGGATTTTCCTCAGACATCCATTAACCCAACTTGAGCAGATTTTATCTTAACGCATTGGTATATATGGGCAAGCCTTTTTTTTAGGCACTAAACTCTACACTTTCACTCTACTAAGGATTTGGTTTT
>JALOBM010000114.1 GCA_023228285.1 Candidatus Cloacimonadota bacterium
CAGTTCAACGTTGGCCAGAAATCTGCGGGCAATTACAGGCTGGTGTGGGATGGCACGGATTACAATGGTAGAACCGTTACCACCGGTGTGTACTTTATCCGTATGCAAGCCGGACGTGACAGCTTCCACAAGAAAGCCGTTCTGATGAAATAACCTTAACAACAAACTAATACAGACCCCGGATACTCTCCGGGGTTTTTTGTGCCCTACGAGAACGCTGTGCGTTTCCCAGGGTGGTTCAATGAAGATTCGAATAGTCCAATTTCTAATATTATATACCATATAGCCATCCTGAATACTATCCTTTCCCGCTAGTGTAGAAGACCTCTCAAAGACCTCCCAAGTACGGCATAAGATAGCTTTGGGATGATCATGACATGAAAATTTGATAGAAGGGTTGAGATATTTCCGATAATTTTACCAAAGGATCATCGCTGTGCTGGACAAACTAGCATCCAACCCAGTGTCACTTGCTAACGATAAGTCAATTTCATCAGTACATCTTGCAGATTTCCGTGTGGGCATCTCCGGGAATTTAGTAAGATATGGAGCATCCCGAAAATTCTTGACATAAAAGGGCCTGTTGCAAATCTAGCTCAGCGAGCGGGCATAGCTCAGTTGGTAGAGCATCAGCTTCCCAAGCTGAGGGTCGCGGGTTCGAACCCCGTTGCCCGCTCCAGCTTTTCCTTTCAACTTCTACAAATTACCTTCCCAATACTAGCTCTCAATATTAGTTAATACCGATCTAGATAACGACGTCTTTTATCAGCTTCGGTATTGCTTGATACATGACGGATGAATAGCACGCTGATGACGCTGATTGAACGGATTGACGCAGAAATCATATTAAAGAATGTGGGACTTCTTGCTTTGGTGTTTTGGGCTGATCCCATGAAAGATTATCGAGCCTACACGGAAGTGTAGTGCACTGCCAATATCAGGAAAAGCCCGGAGAGCGAAAGATTATAGCGAGGGTGCATAGCGAAGCGGAGCCCCTCTTATAAAGCTCAGTGAACTCTTGCTCAGTTTTCTAAGTAATAGAGACATAGAGAATTCGCCACCCGGAACTGTTTGTAATCAAGCACAAAGCAAAAATGTGCTTGACAAAAAAAGGGCTCCAAGGTTTTTTGCGTGAACATTCACATACAGAACAACGCTGGGGGCGTAGTTCAGTTTGGTTAGAACGTCTGCCTGTCACGCAGAAGGCCGCGAGTTCGAGTCTCGTCGCTCCCGCCATAAATTGGGACGCCTGTAATGGCGTCCTTTTTTACATTGAGTGGGAATAATTATGATAAACCGCGTTCTTGTTAGCTGCTACAGGCTTCTTACGGAGCTACTATTCGTTATCAGCCGCCCGCTGCTTTGGCTGATACTTCCTCTTTACCGTTATCGTGGAGCTTTGTATCCGCCGAAGTCCCGATCGGATCGTCCAATTTTGATACATTGTGCATCGGTAGGTGAAGTGAATGCGGTAATCCCTTTACTACGAGAATTGATCAACAAAGGCTATCCCTTACATATTAGCACGGTAACAGTCACGGGGCTGGAGCTGGTAAAACGCAGCTTTAGGAATCTTGATGCAAGCCTTGCACCTTTGGATATAGCGTCTTTGAGAGATAAACAACTGGATGCGCTCTCTCCAGCTTTGATTCTGGTGGTAGAGACCGAGATTTGGCCAATGCTCCTGGATCGGGCTGCGTATAGAAGAATTCCGGTGCTATTTATAAATGCCAGAATGAGCAAGAAAAGTGCTATCGCATACGGCAGGATTCAAGCTTTAATCAGATATATTGCCCGCAGTGTCAAATTGGTACTAGCGCAAAGTGATGCCGACCGGGATCGCTTTCATTCTTTACTGGATGTATCATCCATCAATGCGGGTAACCTGAAATATTGCCTCACTCTGCCCCTCTTCGATCCCATAAGCAAAAAACAAGAATTTGGATTTGATGCGGATGACCTTGTTCTGGTGTGGGGCAGCTCGCGTCCTGGGGAAGAAGCTCTTATACTGGACATTTATGCGAAACTGAAAGAAAAGTATCCTACTCTGCGCCTTGTCCTGGCGCCCCGTCATCCCAAACGCTGTGATGAAGTGGAGAAGTTACTGCGCAATACAGTATATCGTAGGTTATCGGACATGGCTTCAGAGTCTGTAGATATTGTTCTGATAGATACTCTGGGGCAATTGGCAGGAGCTTATACTATCTCCGATATTGCCATTGTGGGAGGTTCTTTCTACGATTATGGGGGGCATAATCCCCTGGAGCCAGCCTTTTATGCCAAAGCCATCATCATAGGTGAATACCATCATTCATGCAAAGCATCAGTAGAGAAACTGCTGAGTAACAATGCAATAATCGTATCGAACAAAGCCAAGCTGGAGAAAGACCTGGTTAGCTTGCTGCAAGACGCCAAACAAAGGCAGGAAATGGGTGAGAGGGCAAAAATAGTCTTGACGGAAAATGCGGATGCGCTTCAGAATCACATGGAAGGAATAGAGAGATGGATGAGATGAAACGCGAGGCAATGTATTATAAAAAGCTGAAAAGCGGGGCATTACAATGCGAATTGTGCCCAGCGTACTGTGTTATTCATCCCTGTGAGAGCGGAAGATGCCGCAGCAGGGAGAATATCGAGGGAAAGCTGTATGCTGTAAACTATGATAAAAGCATAGGCTTGAGCATCGATCCCATCGAAAAAAAGCCACTGTATCACTTTCATCCCGGTTCCAGAATTCTCTCTTTGGGTCCAAACTCCTGCAATCTCACTTGCCGCTTTTGTCAGAACTACAGCATATCCCAATTACAGAGCAATACTGTAACAATCGGGATAGACGACTTATATAACACTATCCTAAAAGAAAGCAGATACAAGCAAGTAGCTTTCACGTATACAGAACCGATAACCTGGTACGAATACATCCTGGATTTTAGCAAAAAGTATCCGGATGTGGATGTGGTAATGATAACGAATGGCTATATCAACAGCACACCTCTAGAAGAATTGTTGCCGTGGGTAAAAGCTATGAACATAGACCTCAAATCTATCCACTCCGGCTTTTACAAGGAACAATGCGGGGGAGAGCTGAATCCTGTGTTAAAAACCATACGACAGGCATGGAACGCTGGTGTTCATTTGGAACTGACCTTTTTAATGATACCCGGTTTGAACGACAGCGATAAAGAGATTGAAGAGATCAGCGAATTTGTGAATGATATCAGTCCCGATCTGCCCTTGCATATCTCCGCATACCATCCGGACTATCTGGCAGATAATCCACCCACAAGCATGGATGACATCGGCAGAGCAGTAAATATAGCGAGAAAACGGCTGCATTATGTGTATGGAGGAAATATAGCCGTGGAAGACTATGCCCATACTCTATGCCCGGAATGTAAAACCACGTTGATCTACAGGGGATTCATGAACACGAAAAGTTCGGTATTGCGGGACGGGAAGTGTCCCCAGTGTAATCATGCCATCTATGGAGTATATGAAGCGTAAATATTTGCGCAGCCTTAGCATCAGCGACCTGATCCTGGTTGTTATTATTCTGATGATAGCTTTTCTTACTTACCGATCCTATGGTAGAGAGAAAAATAGCCTGTATATTTATAAAGACTCACAGCTATTTGGAGTCTATCAACTGGATACTCCGCAGGATATCGTTGTCGATGATCACGTAAGGATTCAAATCGCTGATGGCAAAGCCAGGATTTCCCACAGTGACTGCCCGGACAAACGCTGTGTGAAACAGGGATTCAACAATAATATGCCGATTATCTGCCTGCCTAATCATGTGGTGTTGGAGTTCAAAAGTAGGGAAGAGGATCGCAAGTTGATCCTGTATTAGGAGAATGATGAAAATTGCATTGTACGCTTCCAATCACGGCTTTGGTCATGCCTCCAGAATAGCTGCACTGGCACAAAGCTTTATTGAATATGGCTGCTATGTTTACATCTGTAGCGATCGTCCTGCCTTTCTCTTTCAGGATTTGCCGGATGGGCATTGGGAATACCGTGAAAGCAAACTCGATAGGGGAGTAGTTCATAAAGAGAACCTTGTCACAGACCTGGAAAAGACCAAAGCAGCTTTGATGGAATTGTTTTCGCAGCGGGAGGAATTGGTAGCTGCTGAGATACTTTTCCTTCGCGAGCAGGGTGTTGATCTGGTAGTAAGTGATGTTCCTTTCCTAATCGTGGAAGCATGCTTATATACAGAGGTACCGATTTTCGGTGTCAGCAACTTCGACTGGTACTTTATCTATCAAGAACTCTTTGGGAATGATGAAGATATTATTCCCATTCTCTCTGTAATCCATTCTCTATACAGACGGATGAATAGAAGCTTTCTCTTGGATTTGGGGGCACCATATAGTGTTCCCGGTTTCAAGAATCCCATTGATGGAGGTTTGGTAGCCAGGACAAAAAGTGAGTACGTAAGTCCTTATGATAAATATGGCATAAAGGAAGGCACACAGATTTTGTTATTGATGTTTGGTGGAGAGGGAGCGATCGAGATACCTATTGAAGCCATCTGTAAAGCGTGGGACGGTGTTGTAATAAGCCCATATAGAGGGTATAAGGCATCCAATCTCCTTCATGTAGAACAAGATGACGATTTTATCAGCTTGATGCAGCATTCCGATATTGTGATCTGCAAACCCGGATACAGCACATTTGCAGAAGTATTGAGCATGGGAAAATCTATGATCTACATACCTCGGAGAAACTACCCTGAAGAACGGGTATTGATAACCGGTGTTAAGGATTATCCGGGAGCAAAAAGAGTGGATTGCTTTCCCGAGGAAGTGGGGGAGATCAGAAAACTTTTTACCGAAGTACGTCAGGGAGACTTCAAGAAAAATAAGGCGAATGGGGTTTTGGCTGGAAAGATAATCAATGAGTTTGTGAAAGTAAAATACCCTCAAGATAGGATCGTGAGCGTGTGCGACTTGGGATCGAACAATATGAACTACATCCTTTACAACAAGAGCAAAGATAAAGTGATTCATCGTTATTGGTGCACCACTGGCCTGGGACTCGACTTCAGGGACGGGAGATTGTCGGAAGAAAGTATAACACAAGCTCTGCAAGCAATGAGCAGCATACTGAAAATCGATTCTGCCATTGCTTCGGAAAAGAAGTTGATAGCTACAGGCATCAGCAGAATGGCACAAAACTCCGGTGAATTGTTGGATGAAATTCACGTCCGCTGGTCTTTTAAAGGCAAAGTAATAAATGCCAAAACTGAGATGAAGTACGCTTGGCTGGCGGCACAACCTCTAATGCTTCACAATACAGTGAATATCATACTGGACATTGGAGGAGTAAGTACGGAAATCGTGTGGGGAAGCCCAAACGGGAAATACTGCGGAGAATCAATGCCATTTGGCCTGATCAATCTGTATTTGAACGAAAATAAAGGTGTATCAGTAGAACAGGTAGTCTTGAAAGAGCTAAACCGATTACCATTGTATGAAAATATCCAGCTGATTGTAGTGGGACTTACTGCTACAATGCTCTTTCGCTACATCAGGAAGGCTGGTATAAAGGACAGTCTAGGGTCAAATGGAGAAAAGCTGGAGTATAATGAGCTTTCAAGGCTAATTACA
>JALOBM010000115.1 GCA_023228285.1 Candidatus Cloacimonadota bacterium
AAGGCTTCTTTTGCCGAGAATCGAGCGGCGAAGAAAGGAGCTGGATCACGATGTTGTTCGCAATAGCTGATTTCCTCTTGGGTAAAGACTCTCTGTTTGAAGGCATCTCCCTTTTCGATAAATCGGCGTATGCGATCCACTTCGACAATATCTGTTCCGATGCCGAAAACCATAAGCAGTTTATTTTCTGTTAGTTAGGTGCGTTAGGGCAAAATCTTCAGGTCGCGGCCAACCTTTTCGAAGGCGTCAACGGCCTTGACAAGCTGGTCGTGTGTATGGGCCGCGCTCAGCTGCACGCGGATACGTGCCTGTCCTTGAGGTACAACAGGGAAGTAAAATCCGATGACATAGATACCTTCGGTTAGGAGGCGGCTAGCCACTTCCTGGGAGAGTTTTGCATCGCCGAGCATGACAGCGCAGATACCGGATTGGGTTGGTTTGATGGAATAGCCTATCCGGGTCATTTGTTCGACGAAATACTGGCGGTTTTCGTGCAGTTTATCGAGTAGTTCGGTGGATTCGTTCATGATCCGGAAAGCTTCGATTCCTGCAGCGGCGACTGTTGGGGGGATGGAGTTTGAGAAGAGGTATGGGCGGGATCGTTGGCGGAGCATCGCGATGATTTCCTTTTTCCCGGTAGTGAATCCGCCGATAGCGCCGCCGAAGGCTTTGCCGAGGGTTCCGGTGATGATTTCTGCCTGGCCGATGAGGTTAAAATGTTCGGTGGTACCCCGGCCGGTTTTTCCGATGACGCCGGCGGAGTGGGATTCATCGACCATAATCATGGCGTTGTATTGTTCGGCCAGTTTTTTGATTTTATCCAGTGGGGCAATGTTTCCGTCCATAGAGAACACTCCGTCTGTCACAATGAGGCGGAAGCGGCAGGATTGAGCCTGGCGGAGTTGCTCTTCGAGGTCGTTCATATCGGCGTTAGCGTAGCGGAATCGTTGAGCTTTACAGAGGCGGACGCCATCAATAATTGAGGCATGGTTGAGGGTATCGGAGATGATAGCATCCTCATCGGTCAGGAGGGGTTCGAACACGCCACCGTTGGCGTCAAAAGCGGCAGCATAGAGGATGGTATCTTCGGTCCCGAAAAAGTTAGAGATACTGGTTTCCAATTCTTTATGGAGATCAGTTGTGCCACAGATAAAGCGAACGGATGACATTCCATAGCCATGTGTTTTCATCGCCTGCGTTGCGGCTATGATCAGTCGCGGGTCGTTCGAGAATCCGAGGTAGTTATTAGCGCAGAAGTTCAGGACTTCCTGGCCGGTGTTGGTACGAATCTGGGGTCCTTGTGGTGACACAAGGATTCGTTCTTGTTTATATAGTCCGGCGGATTCTATTTCGGTCAGTTGTTTTTGCAGGTGGATTTGGTAATTATCGTACATAGCGAAGAGATTTTCTGGTTATGATTTAGCAATCAAAACTATCAAATTTCCTCTGATTGTCCATACCGGGTAGCCAGGTTATTAGGTGATTTTTGTCATTAATATTAATAGTGTTTATTGGGAAGTTTGTTTTGAAACGGTAATTTTGCCGCTCATTCCAAATAGACTAATTAACTGATAGTTAGATAATCCATGAAAAACATTTTAATTACTGGTTGTGGTGGACAGATTGGTTCGGAGCTAGCGTTGGAGTTACGCAAGCGTTATGGTGGAGATCATGTTATTGTCTCGGATGTTCGGCCGATATTGGAAGGCCCGTTGGTGCAGACGGGGCCGGTTGAGGTGATTGATGTGTTGGATATTACCCGGCTAGCAGCAATTGTGAAGAAGTATGACATTGACACGATATATCATTTAGCAGCGGTATTGTCGGCGGTAGGGGAGGCGAAGCCTCAGTTAGCCTGGAGTATAGGCGTCAATGGGTTGTACAATGTGTTGGAAGTTGCGAGGGAGTATCATTGTGCGGTCTTTTTCCCCAGTTCGATTGGGGCATTTGGTCCGACTACCCCCTTGGATTTTACTCCGCAGGACACGATCCAGCGTCCGGTATCGATGTATGGGGTTACGAAGGTAACGGGTGAGTTGTTATGCGATTATTATCACCGGAGGTTTCAGGTTGACACGAGAGGTGTTCGTTTTCCCGGGATCATATCGAACGTAGCACCTCCAGGTGGAGGGACAACAGACTATGCTGTTGAGATTTATTATGAGGCTGTTAAGAGTGGTCGTTATGTTTGTCCGTTGCGGGCTGGGACGTTTTTAGACATGATGTATATGCCGGATGCTTTAGATGCAGCGATTGGGATCATGGAAGCTGATTCGGCTTTCTTAAAGCATCGGAACTCCTTCAATGTTACAGCTATGAGCTTTGATCCCGAGATGATTGCAGGGGAGATTCGAAAGTATATTCCGGGTTTTGTGATGGAGTACGATGTTGATCCAGTGAAGCAGGGCATCGCAGATTCGTGGCCCAACCGGATGGATGATTCATGTGCGCGGGAAGAATGGGGCTGGAATCCGAAGTATGATTTAGAGGCGATGACGGGGGATATGATTAAAGTGATTCGGGGGAAGAGAATCTAAAATTTTTTATTACGATGTAGACCTGTCAGGTCTTAAACCTGACAGGTGTTAACGATTTTGTATTGTCTTAATATTCAAATACTTGGTTTTCGGGATTTTTCATATTGATACCAAAATAGAGCCAAGAATCCTACAGATGCTTTTTTTAACGTCTTCATAATTAGAAGGAAAAGGCATAGATTGTTCATAATAAACCTGTCAGGTGCATATGACCTGACAGGTTTATTATTATAGAATGGAGATTAATTAAATACCTGTAAGTCAAAAGATTCTAAATTTCTTTAAATTTGACTAGTTGAATTTTCTTTGGTTATCAAGTAATTAATATATACCTGTCAGGTCTTAAACCTGACAGGTATAATCTAACTAACTTTGATTGGTTTTCCACCATGAAACATCCTACCCCTACCCCCCGCCTCCTCTCCCTCGACGCCCTCCGCGGATTCGATATGCTATGGATCATCGGCGGAGGCGAACTGTCCGTCGCCCTCGCTAAAACAACTAACTGGAACTGGCTGAATTGGTGGGCCGAACAACAACACCACGTCACGTGGGAAGGATTCCACTTCGAAGACCTCATCTTCCCCCTGTTTATGTTCATCGCCGGCGTGGCAATACCATTCGCCCTACTCACTAAACTGAATAAGGGATCCCAAAAAAACCAAATCGCGTGGAAAGCAATCCGACGTGGAATTATCCTCGTTATCCTCGGTTTCGTCTATAACGGATTCTTTGACCTGCAGTTCAACGCCCCAGGATTCCGCTTCGCTAGCGTACTGGGCCAAATCGGACTGGCATACCTGTTCGCTTCTCTTATAGTAATCTATACCCGAAACCATAAATTCCGACTGATATGGCTCGGAGCTATCCTCCTCGGATACGCCCTCATCCAAAACTTTATTCCCGTACCCGAATACGGCGCAGGAAACCTTACCCCAGAAGGCTCAATCAATAGCTTCATCGACCAACATCTCCTCCCAGGTCGACTCCACGGCGGAAGTTTCGACCCCGAAGGTATACTCTGTATCATCTCCGCTACCGCTATCACCCTCATGGGAGCCCTCGCCGGTGAACTGCTTCGATCAAAAAAATTGCACGACGGGAAAAAATTGCTCATCCTCACCCTAGCAGGTGCTACCGGAATACTCCTCGCCCTTATCCTTAATCCTTTCTACCCAGTCATTAAAGCCGCCTGGACTACTACCTTCAACCTCCTCGCCGGCGGGATCGCATGCCTCCTACTCGCCCTCTTCTACCTCATCATCGATGTGTGGAAGTGGCGCCGTTGGTCCTTCTTCTTCACTGTGATCGGAATGAACTCAATCACTATTTATTTAGGAGTGAGAATCATTAACTTTCAGTCAATCAGTGAGTTCTTTCTCGGCGGACTCGCTCGGATCGCAGGGCCCGACTGGGGTAGCATTATCCTCATCTCCGGAATGATCGCTATCGAATGGCTCCTCCTACTTTTCCTCTATCGTAAAAAGATCTTCCTTAGAGTGTAACCACGGTATTAACTCTTCCCGAATCAGCTTCCTGAACCGTGTCCCCGTTTCGGCCAGCGACTCCTCCATCGTGCCATGACCCGGTACTATCGGGAAAACACGCTCAAAACTATAGGCCCCGCCCGATTCATCTACCCCACACAGGCAAATAACGGGTACCCGATATCGCTCCCCTAAACGTAATATCCCCAAGGGAACCTTCCCAGAACCCGTCTGCCGGTCAAGCTTACCCTCTCCAGTGATGATCAAATCATAACCCCGAACGCGCTCTTCTAATCCCGCCAACTCAATCATCGCCTCAATGCCCCGATATATCCTGGCCCCCAAAAACGCCCGCAAACAAAATCCTAACCCCCCCGCTGCACCCACCCCTGGATCATCCGAATAATCTACCCCAAACTTTTGGGAAACCACGGCAGCATATCGAACCATCCCAGCCTCCAAATCCTCCACCATCACAGCATCAGCTCCCTTCTGCGGCCCATAAACACGGGTAGCACCACGCTCTCCTAATAACGGATTATCCACATCACCAATCACAATAATCCGGGCCTCCTTTGCCCGCATATCCAGCCCGGATAAATCAAGCTCGGCAATCGACTTTAATACTCTTCCCCCTTCCTGTAGAATCTCCTTTCCTTCATCATCTAACAGCTTGACCCCCAACGCCCGCATTAAACCTGCCCCACCATCGTTCGTCATACTTCCACCTAACCCGATATAAATAGTCCTAACACCTTGATGCAGAGCATCTCGCATTAAAACCCCCAAGCCATACGTCCCCGCTCTCATCGGATTCCTGTCACGATCCGCTAATAACCCTAACCCACATGCTGCCGCCGATTCAATCAGTGCAATGCCCCCATCCGATATAATATAGGAACAACTAATCTCCTTACCTAATGGATCAGGACACCGTACCGTCCGTTCATCGCCGGGAAAGACCGATCGCATTGAGGCGAGAAATCCTTCACCTCCATCTGAAACAGGGAAAATGTCAATATTATGGTAATCAGGTAACTCAGATTCGATGATCTGGCCAACCTCCAAAGAAGTAAGCGTGCCTTTGAATGAATCCGAAGCCACCAAAATCTTCATGTTAACTTGCTTTAATTGACCATGTTAGAAGGATTTCCATCCAGAAAGGAGCGAAGATTTTCGACCGCTACCTCCATTAGCCGAATCCGTGCCGCCCGTGGCGCCCAGGCAATGTGTGGCGTAATATGACAGTTGGGAACGGAAAAAAGCGGATGATCCTCCATGGGTGGCTCCTGCCTCAAAACATCCAGCCCGGCTGCTCCAATCTTTCCTGATCGAAGCGCAACTGCAAGATCCTCTTCTATAATTAACTGACCTCTGGATGTATTGATCAGAATAACACCATCCTTCATCCGGGAGATAAATTCTTGGTTGACAATCCCGTCAGTTTCTGGGGTCACGGGCATATGTAAACTGATGACGTCCGATCCTCGCAATAACTCTTCCATCCCGACAATCCTAACAGCTTCCTGATCTG
>JALOBM010000034.1 GCA_023228285.1 Candidatus Cloacimonadota bacterium
GAAAAACTACCATAATAAGTGCCATCACAAGTACAACAGGTATCTCTACAATACAACTCTGTAGAAACTACATCTGGTGAATCGCACATCCATTCTAACGTATATTGTTCATCTGCTCTAATAAATGGAGTATCATATCCAACAGCACGCAGATACTGATAGCCAGGAGTTGGTACTGTTACAGTAAGCTTTTCAATGTATGTCGGGACAAACGGATCATCATTACCGAACATGACATCGTGTGTGTCGTATTCACCAAGAGTCATTGTAGTCCCGGATATTGACAAAACCAACCCACCACTCCATATATCACCCAATTGTGGTGCTTCAAGACCTGAATAAACAAGAGTGTGCGTATTCCAATCAGCATATTGAGTAGTGAATATTGTATGATCTATGTCTATGTCAATCGGTTGTGAAACATATTGATTTGTTTCTAAATTAGCAACTGTCACAGGATATGTTGTGTAAGCATCACTTAAAAAAGCTGAATAGTGTGCAATATCAGGCCATCGACAAATACGTATTAGTGCTAAGATTGAATTTAGTGTGTCTTCGTCATAGGCTACAGAAATATTGTCCTGATTCTGGCTTTGCAATCTCCTATTGATTCTTGTTGTGACGCCTTTTTTGTCGGTCGATAATAGACTATCGACAGTAACATTTCCCCACATGTTGACGAAAGGAGTACCAGATATCATACTCGCATTCACAAAGCCAGTTATCATGTATCTGTTGTCGAATGATATTGCATATTCTCTAACAACAGTTGATGACACTGTTACTGCACTTGATAACTGATTTGAGGCCACAAATCCCATTTTATGCTCCATCTAGTACAGTAAACCAACAACTATATGCAGGTGATGTTATGATGCCGTTGTTGTCGGTGGCGATTATTGAATAAGTGTGTATACCAGATGAACGTGTACCTATATCAAATGTGAAGTCCATACCACCTATACTTGTATTGACCGTAGGCCCTGTAGTGATGTCGATTAGAATGCCATCTACCCATAACTCAATAGCATATACACCATAATAATCGTGAACATTGCAAGTAATCAATAGTTCTTGCCCAGCGTATAATGTTGTCTGCGTTTGTCCTGCTGTCGTAAATTGAGCTGTTCTTTCTGACTCATTATATTGTGTTATGACAACGTTTCGTATTGTTGAATAAGTGCTAGCAGTCACCTTGCAATCAGCATTCGAAACTGTCGTGACTGTTGTCATATTTCCATTGATTGCTGTAATGTAAATTCTGTAATATTGATAAGTTGTGCCGTTTTTAAATGTCAAATAATTAGACCAACTATTAGTACCAGGAGCAGAAACATTGGTCCTTGTATCCAATGTCACCCAAACAGAATTATCGTTAGATCCTTGCAATACGAAATCTTTCGGAAAGCCAGCATTTGTGTCATAATTGTTTTCCGAGACTATGGAACCATTTACAACAGACATGCCACTGTAATTCTGTTGTTGTATTGCATATTTGTTTATGACCTTCGACGCCCCATAACCAAAATCATATGATATGAACCATGGAGCGATTGATGCTGAACTCATCCATCTATCAGATTCTCCAGTATTTGTCTGATTGAATGCCTTCCATCCTGAATAGTATGTATCTCGATATTCTGAATAATATTCACTACTTGCAACAACGACACTTGGTGTTGGCAGTACGTCTGATGACATTATGGTCGTGCAAAATGATGTGCTAGAATTGTCTGCACCATCTATTGATAAACAAACTAGTTTAAGTTCTGCTAATCTAGCAATTAAACCGCCGCCAGAAACTGCATTTATCACTAATTTATAATAGCGATATTCAGTACCATTAACAAATGTAAAGTATGGTGTCCAAGAATATTCACCAGGTGGCGATATACTGTTTCTTGTATCTAATAACGTCCAATCAGAAGCGTTGTTTGATCCATATAACTGGAAATCTGTCGGAAAGCCATCATCTATCGCCTCTTGTAATGCGTATTTATTGACTACAACACCGCTGTTGAAATCATATTGCAGCCAATGTGTGGTAGCAGATCCACTAATCCAATAATCAGTTGTTTGGTCAAATGCTTTATATGCTGGGTTAGCAGATGTCACGTTTCTGCACCCAATTTGGCTTACCATATTATTGCCCATAACAGAAGCTTCACTACATCTAAATGATGTGCCATCCCAATTGCTCAAATAATAGGTATGACCAGCTTTTGTTACTGTGATTTTATCAATAAAATTATTGCTCGTATCTGCGGCATTGAGACATATGAACCGCGAACCATTCCAATAACTTATGTAATTATCATGTGGTGAATAATAGTGCCCTACAGTAGACGACACAACAGTGGCACCATTACCAAGGGCGATCTGTGCTACTATATTCATAGTCAATGAATCGTAATTCATTGAACCATCTGATATGTTTATAGTATCGGCACCTGGTAGACCAGAATATCTGCATAGATGAGCGACCCAATATGCAAAAGCATAACTTTTTGTCTGTGATGGTACTAACGTAAAATGTGATTGCTCTGCAGATATTACGGTCGCACCAGCACCACAAGATATAGCGGCAATTTCATTTAATGTCGTAGTATCATAATTCATCGCACCATCTGAAGTATTAATTAGCCATGTACCATTTAAACCAGAATTAACACATAAATTTGTAATATCACCAGCACTATAGTACCATTTTTCGACAACAGATGTCTCTTCGCTATCTGCACTTACCACATATGGCGAAGGAGCCGTATTCGACGTCATTTTCGCAGTGCACGCTGTAGTTGACGTATTATCTGCACCATCAATCGAAAGACAAACCATCTTTACGTCACCTATGATGGCGACTGGTGATGGAAATGTATCAAGAATAATAGTTGGCGGAATAGTTATTGTTGAAATCGTTATACCAACAGCGTCTGTTGTTGTAACCGCTGGCTCTGCTACAGTAACTTCTGCTGGCATTTCACTAGTATCTGTCCCAGGTAGCGGCAACCCAGTACCTGCTGGAATGACGCCAGTTGCACCAGCTATCTTGTTAAATCGTATTGGTAATATTTCGCTGGCCGCAATCCTAGACTTTATAATATCAAATGTACATGACTCATCATATGTCCCACTACGGCATCCAGGCTTATATTCGTGGACTGGTTCAATTGCATCTATAGCAATGAACACAAGACTATCTCTGCTTGCAACTGCGTCAGTATATGACGCTTCCGTTAAATCATTAGTTGCCAAATTCCTCTTGTAAACGACATAATCGCTAAGCGGAAATACATTTTGTGTACTGGCTACATCTTTTATTATTGCGACAAGCGATGGGTTTACTAAATCTCTCTGAATCTTGATATCTGATATCACATATGATTTTGTTACTGTGTTATCTACCAGATTTTTATTCTTCAAATAATTTAGCATTTGTGCTAAATCTTTATCATCTACAATACCATCGCCATTCACATCAACATATGGTTGATTTGATGGTCTGACCTTAGGCAATACGCCACTACCATTTTCTGCGATATAATTAACAATGGTGTTATAGTCATTTATATCTATGCTATCGTCGGCAAGCACATCAAAGCGATTACCGGGGTTCTGCCATTTAGAAACACCAAGTATGATGTTGCTTTGGCTAAAACTACTCGACAGTGATGTAACTATAATCGATTCAATATAATTCGTCAATCCAATTTGTGTCATAGTTATGATATTGTAAGGACGAATTTACTGCTGCATCGTGTGGTCCCATCTGGCAAGAGTGCAGTGACTCTATATTGATAGGTGCCTTTTAAAAATTTTGACGTATCAACCATATATCTGAAAACATATGGATTTGAACGATACGACCCCTGCCTCAGTCCGATAGTCATGGGTGCTTCGTCTACAATAACTTCGTTATTTTCTGTTGAAACTGATATTGTGCCAATTAATTGTGGTAATATCGGTGCAACTAAATTGAAATCATAATCATAGAGAGGCAATGGCATAATGCCAATTTCTAATGGTCTAATTTCTGGTTGGTTAAACTTCTGATCAAGCGGTTCAAATCCAAGCCTAATTGCAGTTAAAGAATCGTCACCATCCCATGAATCAGCATAGACCCAAAACCTGCCACATGTTTGTAATATATAACCACTAAATTCCGGATTGTCCAGATCTGGACAACCATCGGTCCCTAAAACACACCCAGTTATTCCAGTTGACTCCAATTCACATGGATTTGTTGGCATATAGCTCCAAACATCAAAATAAACATCTGGAACCGATGCATCTGCCGGAATCTCTAGTAATAGCTTATATTCACCAGGTACGATAGCCCCAATTTCACCTTCTGTTCCGCATAGCCCACATTCAGTGTCTGCTCTTATATATTCAATAGGAGATGGATAATTCGGATCACATGGATCTACTACTACAAATGAAGCTATTAAATTAGACGGTATAATCTGTGTTTTGTAAATATCGACCTTTCGAATTGCATACGGTGCGGTAGCGACACCACCACGCATGAACCTCATGTCTAATTCGACTATGTTGCCACGTCTAGCAGATATTCGTTTATATGTAGCCATACACCACCTCCAGTTATAATATCTTTGCTAGGGCTAAAATAGATTACTAGTGTGGCAGATTGGGCATTGAACCAGACGTATTTTTATTGCGCTCTTCAGCTGTCTTCTCTAATTTCTTAGCCCACCAACTACGTTCTTCGCCAGTCATGGAGTTTTGCTCGAAGAGTGTTAGTGCTCCGGTCCCGCCAACTCCGCATCTCAACATGAATTGCTGCTCCATCAGCATATTCCATTCTTTTTCACATTGATCGTGGGACCTGTGGACGAAAAAAGGATTCAGTAATTGGCAACATAGCGCTATGCGTCTCACCGCAATTAGCACATTGTATTTCGATCATCGTCTCTATACTTGGGGTATGCTCTTGCAACCATTCCCTGATTACTGCAAGATCTGTAGAATGCATTTTGCTTACGATATTTCTGATCTTGAATCTATCAGTAACGCCCATGATATCAACGATCACAGTCTCAATGTTCTGAGTTACGATATCATCAAGTGCTATTTCGTCGCGGTTATGATTCGCAGTTGCCGCTATACGGTCTCTTGGCTTTATTTTGGCCCTAGATGCACCACCAATAATACTTTGAGCTTTTTTGGCTCTTTGTATACCACTCGCATCGCGAACACGCAAGAATCTAATTGATGCCGATATTTCTCTTCCGGTTGTCTTGGTAAGATATGGCAAGCTGATTTTAAATGGTTCAGTCCCTAATGACTCGTCAGCCCATACTATCGTATTAACCAATTCATTTAAATCAACAGAATTGGTAGATGCTTGTTGGCACTGCTGGTTCGGACATGTTGTAATGAATTCATATTCATTACCATGTGTGATGCCACGCAGATAATACAATAAATATATCTGATCACCAACAAGCATATCTTGAATATCAAATCCATCAGGAAAACGACAGCATTCCTTGAGCATATAGTCTATTGATTGCCCAGTTTGTGCTAATCTTGCTGTTGCCAAGATTTTGTCGATTTTCGCAGACCACGCCTTAACTTGCACTACACCAGAAGTCCATCCATAGTACAATCCCTTACTTGGAAGTGTCGTGTCTTCCCATGGAATCAATTGTTCTGGTGAAGCTTTTGAAATTATATCGACAACATCAATATCTGATGTCGCATTACTAACAAGCTTAGCAAGCTCGGATGTTGGTCTATCTTGTATTTTGTCTTGTGGTTTGACTGGTTGTACTGGCTTAGTATTACCGTCTGTCAAGCTCACTTCTTCAGTTTTATCGTCGAGCATAAAATCCTCTCAATCTTGATTGCTATAGTGTATCGTCTAGACTATATACCACCCAGTAGTGAGTACTAATAGTTATTGTGTCGATTCATCAAGCTCGGCCCAATCGTATGATATTGTTACTTCTATCACTTTTACATCAGTACTAGTATATGTCAAATCGCCTTCTTTTACAACGCTTGGCCAACTACCATGTAATATCCATGTTGACTTGGTAGTCCAGTCTAGATTATATACATATATTGTTGAATCTTTCTTATAATCTGTCGGGCTCGCTAAGCCGGTTTTACTTGACCATACTTTTTTACGCCAATTTTGTAATATCGTCGATACTTTCAACTCAGATCCAGAACTACCACTTATTACCATATCGTAAAATGTTACTCTTATATCTTCCCAAGTCACCATTCCTGCATATTTATAGACCAATGATGATCCATCGACCGTTTCTTTTCCTATAGTAAAAGTCGGTAATGTAGCATCCTTGGCTAATATCTTAGATGTATTATCATCCTTATCTTCAAATAAATTGTGGATGTGCCATGTATAGCTATAGACTGGCTTTACGCTAGATGCTGCATAACCTTCGCCAACTCCGCCAACTATAAAGCCAGGTATGGTATGTCTCCAATCATTCTGAATTGTCTTCGCTGTCTTTGCTGATAAGCTCTTCTTTTGCCTTATCCATCTCTAATGTAAAAGTTATCTCACTAATTTTCGACGATGCATAATCTAACTCATCTGGTGTTACTTTAGATGGCCAACAGCCATACATTGTATATCTATATATTGCATTATCTTCTCCATCCAATAATTCTAATGTACATGTCTGCTTTATTAGGTTAATTTTTGATGTATTGATATCTAATACATTCGTCGACCACCATTGGTATATCTTATAAGCTGCATCAGATGCACCAACAACATGATAGAATGATATATCAATTGGAGACCATTTGTTCTTTCCTGGAAACCAAATTACATCCTGTTTTTGATGTACTGGCGTTTTATCGAATTCAATTTTTGGTCTACCAGCTTTATGTGCATAGATTAAAATGTCCTTTAATGGATCTAGAGTAGTAAACTTCCAACGATGCTGCCGTGCTAACTCGATGGTTGCACCTGGTTGATTCGATTGATTAGTCTGGCCAATGTTAAATCCGGGCGTGATATATCTCCCATAAATGTTCTATATTTAAGTTTGATATAAATACAGAATCAGCCAGTTATATACTATAATGATATAACTGGCTGATCCTTTTATTAGCTCTTTATAGCGCGATCAAATCTCAACGTCGCTTCAATCGTCGAAATATCGGTCGCAGTATAATCTAGGTCTCCCCAATTGACCTCCTTGGGCCAAGCATTACACATGGTCCAAGTTTCTGTTGTATTACCAGCAGAACCAATCATCTCCAAGGTCGCTTGTTTCTTGTAGATTGACGGGGCGTAGACTGTTGCTGTTGGCAGGTCGCAGACAGTATTTAGCCAATCATAAATAGTAGCCGATACATCTGGGTCTTGCTCAACATCATACCACTTCATGCTAACCGGTTCCCAGGTCTGCTTACCAGCAAAGTAAGCGACTTCCTGATCGTGGTGCATTTCAGGCTCTGCAAATTTGAAATTTGGACGTGACGCAGCCTGCAGCACAAGCAATGCGGCAGAACTAATGTCGCCAAGAGTCCTAAAGACCCAGCGATGCTTTCTACGTGTTTCCAAATTTGCGGCCGGACCATTACCAGTACCACATATATTAAAACCAGGCATTTGAAGCCTCCTTTTGATTGTCTTCGACTATTAGGCTGTCACGACACCACCAGCCGCCAAGACTTCCTCAGAACTAAAGGAAGCCGATGACTGCATAACCACGAGGTTCAGTACGATGAACTCAATCGCACGAGTTGGTTTGATGAAAACCGATACCCACAATTGATTGAGATCTCTTCTTGCCGCAGTATTGTTGGTTGCATCACAAACAACATTGAAAGCATCTAAACCACGACGAGCTTGAACGTCTGCCAAGTACGGGTTAATAAGCGTCTTGACTTGTGCCCATGTTGTTGAATCATTTGGCTCAAAGATGAACGATCGAAGTGTTTCGATCAGATTCTTCTTAAGGTTGATCAGCAACATTCTGACATTAACTCTATCCAAAGCCGTGTCAGCTCTCTGTAATGTGCGTTGGCCAAACACCACAATGCCGTCATTCGGGAACGACACCAATGGATTAACAGCATTGCCGCTACCATATAATAAGTCGCGCTCACCTTGACTTGGATTGTATTCGACAGCCAATGGCGTGGTTAAAACGCCACGATTTAAACCGGCAGGAGCCATCCACTGTTCTGCGACATTCGCAGTGTTTGCAAAAACTCCAGCGACCTGTCCAGACGGCGGAACCCAAATGTTCTGGGCACTGTATTGGTCGTATATTTCAAGCCAACCCCAGTACAAGGCACCATAGCTACTGTTAATGGCCGATGATAGATCGGAAAGTAACATGCCGTTATGCCAATCGACAACTTGCTGTGGCCTCAATCCAAATGGTGGATCAACGATGTACAACACATCACCACGGCTTTCGCACAATTGTAGTCCCTGGCCAATAACTGCACCAGATGTCATACCAGGTATCACCAGCAAGCTAATGTCGTATGTTTCAGAATTCTGTATGCCATACATGCCGCTCGAACTCGCAGAGTTACCAATTATGGCGGCATCAAGCTCGCTAGAATATGCTGGATCGGTCGGGATACCATTCGCACCGCCGCTGAACGAATGCTTTGATAATTGTGCTGGTTGTCGTGCCTCGTAAGCATTCGAGCCAGTTGTCTCATCAACATCATTATTCAAGAACGATGGGCGATCTTCCCAATTTACAAAATCGTTTCCGTTCGCCCCACCAATCGATGTACCAGGATTCAGGACGTTAGCGATATATCTGGCATCGTTCTTGTCGAAACTGATGTTTTGGATGCTATCGGCAGTAGCGCCATCTGAATCAGTGATAACAAGCTGATATCTTGCTGCAGAATTACCAGCAATTGTCGTTTGTAGCGACAATGTTAATGTGTAATCATCTAACCAAGTACCGGCACTAGTAGCCACAAACCATCCAACAATGCTGGAAAAGTATGCGGAATCTAACGCACATTGCGAACCGTCTGGATCTGTTTCGCAAGACAACGGAACAGATGGTGTGACCTCTCCAGTATCAGGCAATGAAATACGCGTATCGTAAAATCCTCGGTACGCTTTAGTGTAAGGAGAAAGTATTCCAATCTCTTCAGCAAACATTAATGTCTTAAGATTGGAATATGTCGCCTTCATGTACAATTGATCGAGCCGGTGGGTGTCAGCTGTCACTATGACAACATGATCAATTCCACCAGGTGCAGTCAACGCAAATGAAGTGAAGTATGTTTCTCCAGAATATGTCCCATTACCATCAATAGCAGCAGCAATCGTGGTTGCTGAAAGATTGGTACCGGTTGGTAGTGTGAAAACGATATTGATCGTATCGCTTCTGTCTGCTGGTATCACATCAAGCGAAATGCGATTGCTTGATGTGTTGATGAAATATGGACCAGCATCGGAGCCATACAAGTAGCTTCGTGGTATGTCGTAAACGTACTGTTGAACGCCAACCTCAGAAGCGAACGCACAAGATCCAGTAAGCTGAATTCGATCGCCAGCATCTTTGGTGCGTAATTGCGGATAAACTGTGTCGGTGCCATCGTCAACTGTAGTGGCAACAGCAATGTAGTCGTCGGCGGCAATAAGCGCATTGATCGCATTAACTAAATCTTCAGCACTTGTGTATGATGCAGCCGACATAGTGTGCGTAGTGCCAACGCCTTCAACCTCTACAATAAACTCTCTATTGTATGGCTTTGCAATGAATGAGAACATATCGTTCACATCAAGACGGCCATCGGTCACGACTATATTGCATGTGAGGCCGTCACCAATTTCAATGTTTTCGCTTGTTCCAGGTATTTTCTCAGACAAAGTACCACTAGCCATGATGGCACTATCTGACGCGCGGAAAATCTTGAATGTCGCACCTTCGAGTGCGTACCCATCATTCGATTGACCGGTGATGAAAACGGTGAAGTTTTCGTCTGAACACCCTATATAGTTGTCGCTGAGATCGGTCTCGCCAGAAAATTGTAGTGTTGCGTCAGTAGGTCCATCTGTGACCGAGACACTTACATCAGTAAATGTAATGTTCTCAATTCCAGCGTCATGGAATGTGACTGGCGAGCTAGCCGTTACAGCACGCATTGTGATTTTGCCGTAATCGATACCTGTGAAGACTGGTATGCGATTCCAGCCATTCAATCGATTTCCTGATGTATCGATGCACACTTCGCTGAGTGCTTCGTCTTGACCATCTTGACATTCAATACCAACACGTATCACATATGCCTGATTACTATTTTCCAAGTATGCGAGCACAGCATACATCAAATAGCTTTCAACAAATGGCTCACCGAATGTATCGATGGCCGATTGTGCTGTACTCACAAAAGTTGGAGTATTCATAGGACCTTTTTTGGCAGTACCGACAAATGCTGCCCGAAGCGGGCCCGCACCACCAGTGACTGCACTAAGGTCTATTTCCCGTGGGTAAACACCAGGGCTCAAATATGTGGCCATTTATTAATCTCCGTTGTCGAGTAACCAAACTATGATAGATTTGCCGACAACTACGCACAAGACAAAACAGATCGCAATTTCTTTTATCGATCTTTGTCTTGATATATATAATCACAAGCTAGCATATCGTACTGTACTGGTAGCCACAAGCCTATTTGTTTGCGGCCTTTTCACTATCGTGTAGAATTTTTAGTTTTCTCTTTGTAGTCAGATTCGCTATTTGCGAATCGTTCAGAAAGCTCTTTGGTAGCCGAACATTTTTACCCGGCTGGAGATAGATTGTCTGCTCATGTAAGAAGAAGTCACCCCTTGGCGGTCTGACAGAAATCGGCACCATCTGATTACTGCAATTGTAAATCTGGACTACGTGATTTGCTTCTCTTGAGAGTTGTTTCATTTGCTTACCCTATTATTGGTGTCGATGATTATATTATTTACTTATCGACACGTAAGAATTGGAATTTTTGTATATTTACTATGTCGGTTCGTAAAATGAACTTGTAGTATTACCGCGACTGACCGCCAGTATATCGTTTGTCGTCGCCTCTCTTATAGATGTAACATGACCAAGTATAGTTGGTACTATCAATTCTGGTAACGGTAGCCATGCCTCGGCTGTCATAGAAAATTCATATCGCGTTTTCGCCTTCTGATCGAATCCAGCTTCCTTTTCACTAGCATCAGCAGATCCTTCATATCTGAGCTGAACACTACCTCGTAAATGCTGGTCACACATTACAAATTCTGCCAGCGGATTAAAACGTGGTAAAATCTGTTCGAGTGCATAATCGGCCTCTCCCTTATATGATGCCCATACAGTAAGGGTATACTTCACTAAGAATGGTACTGGTCTCCTTATTAATGCTACACGATCCATTCTGTGGCTAGTATATCTCCTTGCCATAGCTAGTACTGGAGAGCTAAATTTTTGTGGATTGAATTCGTGGCTAATTCTACTAATAGAAGCCACAGGAAACTTAACTCTACCATCCTTTAATTGATCTCTCCATATAAGAATGCTCTTATCACCGCCAGCTATCTTTATTCTCATAAATCGATATGAGTCTTTTGTCGGTATTCTTATCCCAGACCAATATGTTTTCATCGCCTCGTCGAGGGCGCGAAAACCAGGCATCAAAAATTCTTGAACATATTCTGGCTGCGTTCCTAGCGGCTCGCCCATAATTTTGCGGCCACCCTGAACATCACTACTCTGCGCAACACCGACTGGAATTCGCTCTATATATGGATTAAATTCTGGGCCAGGGACTGGGCGTGAAGTCCTTGTCTGCTCTAGAACATTCGGTGTAAATTCATGTATCGCCATCGTTCACCTATCTCAAAAATGCCACTAAAGTACCTGGGACAGCCCCATTACAAGAGCCAGATCTAGTGGCACCAATACGATCCATTAAATCTTTGAATTCCTCTATTATTCTATTCCTTTCTAATTCCTCAACCCAATCTTCGATTGTTAACGATATAACAGATCCATTTTGTGTCTGCTTTATCGATACACTAATTTCTTTCTTATCACCAAGTCCTTCTAATCCTTTACGAATGTTATCTCTGAAAGAGCTACCAACCTTACCGGCCTGGACACCGAGATCTAAGCTAATTTGTCCAATCAATTCTCTGACATTTGTGAATTCTTTCACTTATACCTCATCAGTATATTCTTCAATAGTTTCCACAATGTCTTGTGCTGGCCGTATATTAGTATCGCCAACTATCAACGTTGTCGAACATTTCAGATATAGCCAATTATATCTGAAATTACCAACCTCAGATGCATTGTCAATCATGAAATATTTTGGTTTTTGCTGTGATTTAGAATCGAACGGCAGTTCTATAAGGTCTCCAGGTCTAAATAATCTATTTGGATAAGCGGCGACAACTTGTTCAAGCGCAAATATAATTTCTTGTTTATTAGCGCAATCAACTCCCCATTGCGTTAACTCGTATTCCATTGGATTTGGAACAAAGAACCCTTTAAAGCTAATTGGTTTCCAATATGTTGGGTTAGCGTCTTCATCGAACACTTTATCGTGATCCATATTGTCTGTTCTGACGTGAATTAAAACAGACGCGCCATTAACTTGGATCATTTCTAGAGCAATCTTTTTCGCCAATGCAATATCTGGAGCATTCGCGTCTTGGACTTGATATAAAGGATTACTTCGCTCTACGTCACTGCGAAAATCCATTTGAGATTGAGATGATAACGACTCATCATTCATGCCAGTAAAGCTATATATCATATATTACTCACATTGATAAAGGAATGTCGTCTGTTACTGGACTATCTCTTGGATCATTACCATAGTAGTATGGCCCAAAGAGAAGCGATGGAGTAATACCGAAAATTTCACCTTCTGGAACATAGCGTTTAACTGGTGGCGGTAATTGTTCTTCGAAGTTCTTCGCTGGACACCATCCCTGATCGAGAACTGCGCAGTCAGGTAGATTGTTCTCAACAGTATCGTCGCTTCCACCAAGGCTACGCAAAATACTGTAATAATCGGGCATTGGAGTACACGGACAATCAACATTATATGGCGGCAATACAAACCATTTACTGGTTGATCCGTTGGACTGAGCATTATTTACCTGCCACTCTATAGTGGATCCTGGAATGGCGGCTAAAGCAACAGATAATTTTACATATGTGCTCTTACACATACGCAAGAAAGATAGACTTGATGTTGTAAATGACGCTTCTGGCTCGCAACCAGGTATAGCAACACTGTCTTGACCCACTACTTCGAGTTTATTGGCTATATAGATTTGTCGCATGTGTAGCCTCATTTCAGCTATCTTATATTTCAATGCGACTTATCAGCTATATTATTCTTGCTTCAAACCTATCGGCCATTTTATTGATCTTATCAGTCCACAGGGGACGACCATAAACTGAATCATATATCCCTAAAAATTCCTCGACTGTAGATGCCATACCAAGCAACTTATATTTCGTAGCAGCAAAATCAAACACATCTTCTGGCCCAAACAATGTAGTGAGCTGTTGCTTTAATTGTTTTGAACTCATCGTATCGCGATGTGCCCATGTCACTGTAGCATCTGATAACCATCCAGTTCTCAACCAAGGATTATCACAGGTTGCTATCTCTAGAACAATCAGATCAGGAATTCTATCATTAAGAAAACGTTCTAAGTTCGGACCTAGCCAACTCTCTGGCTTTATCGAGTTAATTTTAAATTTACCAATCATATAGTCAACAACTGGCTCTTCACTCTCACCTATATGTCCAGAAGAAACCGATCCACGTAAGCCTTTGTGTTGAATTAACCGATCAGCTTTTTCCTTAATACTTCTTAGTCTAGCGATCGCCTCACCAGTTGAACTTGTTGTATAAAAATCGTCTATATTGAGAATGCTCGCTAAATTCTTTTTACCAGTTTTGTCAATATCACTAGGAATTTGAATTCTTACTCTATCATCATCCTCTATTGTTACCATTATCGTCTGAGATTCTGACGTTAGTGCGTTCTGACCAGCCTCTACATAAACTATAGCATCGTCTGTAGGATTTTCAGCTGGTTTCATATTTGGTTTTCTGAAACCTATTTTCGCGAGTGCTATCATTAGCTGTTCAGCTAAGGAATTCTTCAGTCTGGTGATGTCACCAAGCTCGGATGCAGCAGTGCCCTCTGATAACAATCGTAATTTCATTTAAATCATCCTATCACTACTTACTACTCTTGAAGAACGCATTAACACCGCTGATTGCTGCCGAACTTACAAAGAAAATAAGTAAAGTCAGAAATGCTTTTGATGTTATTTCTGGATCGATATTGGTCCATATCATAGCCAGACCAAGTAAAGAGCTAATAACAATCGAAACAATACAAACTGCAAAGCACACCTTGTTTAATGGACTCATCATATACCCCGATCTTCTAAATTGTTAATCTTGTTTAGTTATGCTTTAATTATCGGCATAGGCTCTCCGAGATGCACAGCCTTCTCAATCAATGCTGCTTTTTCTTCTTTTCCCTCAGCAACAAGTGCTTCACCATCAAGTGCTAAAGTTCCACCATCCGGCATAGGCACTCCCGCGATTTTTCTGCGTGCACCGCCAACCATAATCTTGGTCTCAGCTAGCAACATCTCTGAAGCTAACATACGCGCTTGTGGACTGCGGAAATGTGTTATGGCCGGATAATAAAGCACTGTTACTGGGAAAGCACCTTTTGGTGTCGGATAAAGCCTAATTAATTGATTATTCGGACCATCTCCGCCCTCGTTTAAAACATCCCAATGACCAATAGTTCCAAGTATTTGTTGTGATGATCTTCTATATGCCTGTAGAAGGTAATAATCTGTTAGAATATTCTGTACACCAGATATATTTCCTATATTAAACAAAAAGCTCTCAGCACCAAATACGTCATCTATACGTGTGGTAACTGGATCCCATTGGACCTCTTGAATCCAATATGCATCATCTGGCATGGGATATGTAGCGACAAGAGGCTCAGTATAAAACAATGCTAGTTTTTGTTCTCTTGGAAAATAACCACATATGAAGTCGCACGTAACTCGCAGTGCTATTTCAAATTGAGCTTCTGTTATTTCGACCGCTACAGCCGGATGTCCAAGTTGAGCTAAACAATATGCCTTCATCGGGTCGGCATTTAGCTTCAATACAACAGGAAGATCATTTGGTCCAACTATAGCCATATTAGTGCTCCATTCTGTAATATGTTTGAGCACTAATACATAATATCTTCATCAAGCTCTTTCTTAATTATACCGGGAATGTCAAACCAGCGTCACCCCATACTATATTCTTATATGTGAGCCTGAATAGCTCTGGGTGACCACCAGACTCGTCGGTAATCGCAGATGCTGCAGTGTTTAAAAGACCACGCAATGTTGATACTTCAGAAGTCACAACGGAAGTCGGATAGCCGGTTGCACCATCCCATAATCGTGGACCTCTTGGACCGCTAAGGACTTCATTACAATGTATCAGAGTTAATGCTGGTGCCGGTTGATCGCTAGGATTACTAGCAGCAGTATAGAATCCCTCAATCATTAGTAGTGATGGATTATTGCCTATTTGTGGACGTACTCCAGCACCATTGGCGATGCTACCAAAACCATTGCTTAGCTGGTTTTGTCCGCCACCAGGGATTGGCAACGTGATTTGCGTCACTGGTTCAAGAGCATCATATAATTGAATGCTAAGACGCTGTAGATCTCTGACGTAATCCCACTTGCTATCATTACTACGTGCGGGAATTGTCCTGAAATAAGCGGTGAATGGTACTAAGGCTGACATGTTTTATCTCCAATTGTTGCCATAACTATCTTTGGCGGGCAAATATTTTTTAGATGTATTTGAAGTGGGAACCAAAAAGAGGATAAAATGACTCACGACGAGATCAGAGCAGAATCATTCAATAAATTTTCAACAGCTCTGAATGAAGTCTTCCCCGGCATTAAATCTGAAACTGACGGGGATGTAATAACTTTTGATGATAATGCAGTTAAGGTCGAAATGTCAAGTAATGATATTTATGAAGGATATTTCGAAGTATCAAACGATATTTCTAATTTCGGTGCATTGTGGGGCATAAAGCCAGTCGTGTCAGTATTGATTACAGAAATATGTAGAGTAAGAAAATATAATCTGCTAAACAAATTAAGATAACTAAGTTTGCTCTGCCTTGCTAACGAGATGGCGTAGCATCCATGTTGCTAGGTTATCACCACGTTCTGACTTCTTTTTCATTGCCTTTATAAAATCCGGATTATCCTTTCCAGCTTCATTTATATATTCCTCGAACTCATCTGCATTATCATCTGTCCTAAGTGCCCATATCTTCTGTCTAATTTCTTCAGCTTTATCTTCATTGTTTTTATGATCGCCCCATTGATTTAGTAATTCCTTTAGTGTGTTTTTTACATCTTGCTCTAAAGCCTCAGACAATATTTTATCGAAATATTTCATACCTTTAACCTTTCACATTATGTTTGGATACAGAAACAGCGGCTTTTTGGGCCGCTGTTTCGTATCTTAAGTTCGCGAGAAACTTAAAACGTTAGGCATTAACTGGCGGAACATAAGTATCGTTCCGCAAATCGCCTTGGAGGTCTCGGGTGAGCGAAGCATGGACGTTCGCCAAGAACATGTCGCTTCCAATTTGGAAAGCGAAATCGATGCCGGGCAGACCCTCTTGAGCCGCACCAAACGTCTTGATCTGGTAAAGACCGACGACGATTGGGAAACCACGACCTGCACCGAAACGAGCTTCGCCGCAGTAGGGGCTGAAATCTTGGACTGTGGTGTCTCTTGTCAAGACGCCAACCAAAACTTCCTCGCCAGGCACGCTCATGATGAGCGGGCGGAGCCGCTTGGTCAAAGCAGCAACGGCCTCGTGGCGGAGGGCCTTACGGTAGCTTCGCACATTACGATAGACAGAAATCGAGGTATTAGCTGGTTGAGCTGACATACCAAATCTCCTTACAGTTATTGTTTGATTGTTTTTATTATTTCTCTGCCCACATAATAATTTTGACGAAAATCGATAATTCTTATGTTACGACTACCAAGTATTTTAAATGTAAATACTTCTAATAACAGACTATATAGGTGATTAGTTGGCGTACTGTCTTTTCTGCACCCAGGGTCATATGACTCTGAAAGAACTAAAAGATGAATGTACATCTGGTAAATGGCTACCTATTCTTGTTATGCGAGCTAACGATAATGGCAAGCCAATTTTGCCGATGTTTGATACTGCTAGTTTGGCGGCTAAATTTTGTAAAAGGAATCTACCCCCAAATTGGTTATGTGGCATAGTAGATCTGCGATTACGTGACGCCCAATGGATGGATGATAATGGGTGGAAGGCCATTAAATTCGACTACCCAAGAAAACTAAGTGATATTGTTGAATTTGATGTAGAAGTAGTAGAGTTCGAACCAGAGCACAATCTAGTAATAAAAATCTAATCGATTGCCAAATCATCGGCAAATTGGATTTTAAACTTATCAAGCATCTTCTTTGCTTCTTGCTCGTTGCTAAAATTATGTGGAATACATATGACATAAATTGGTTGCTGATGTCCAACCAAATAGACTTTTCTTGATACTTTGACATAAAAGAACTCGTTTGATTCAACCAAATCGAATCCTATTTCATCGCCTTTAGATAGTCCAGTAACATGGTCATCTGGTATGTTGTTTATCGTGAATCTGTAGATTTTCGACGGCTCACGAAAGCATTCAATATCAAACTCTAAGACTATATGGGCCATATTTAGCTCTTTCTAAAATCATTTTAAACTGTGCTAGCTGCGACCAATGGCTTAAGTAGTCTTTAGTCGCATTGGCTGCCATGATTTTCCATGCGGGTAAATTGACTCTTGTATTCAAATCACTCCAATTTTTCACTAGTATTGCATTATGACCATCCACTAGTGGCGGTAAATATGGCGATATTTGTTTCTTACCTATCGTAACGCGATTGAATATGACCGCTTCTGTGAAACGTAGGCTTTTATCGCCGTTACCACGCAAATCAATGCAAGCATGATGAGATAACAAATGCTTTATATAATCATGTGCTGAGGCATCAACTCTAAACGACAACTCTGCCCAGTCTGGCATCCCGATAATACCAACACGCTCACCATAGCCACCACGACCAAGAAAACCAGCTATTTTATTCGCATCATATGGAAATGCATCTCTGATTGCTTGTATATCATCATCAAGATATGCATAATCTAATTTCATCTTAGCAAATAAATCAAAAACTTGCGTAGAAGTGCGATGTGCAACTGGTATCGTTTTATGGCCGCGACTTTTTAAAAGCTTAGCACTACAATTAACTGGCATATATAAATCACAGCGATCTTGCACTGGATTGCCATGTCTACCCTTCCATGTTTGTTTTCTCTCCCTAAACAATCTATCAGATGAACTAAGACAAACCTTGAATGCTGGTAGATGCTCAATGTTCTTCCAATTTTCGTCAAAAAAGAACGTATCGGATTTTGCGATATAGATATCAATATCGTTATAGTTATCTGATAACAAATGCTTTACACGACTTAAGATACTGTGTTCTTTGGCTTGCCCTTTTTTAACTATAACTTTAACAGGCAAATTCATCCGATCTGCTATCTCTGCCAAATTAGCAAGCTGATAAGCACAACGTGGCAGCCTATTGTCACCTAACATTGTAAAATCGACTGCAATCATCTTGTGTTGAACCTCTCTGATGCTATCTCGGTGAGTAATTTAGTAGCTATATCGTCAAATCCTAATACAAACAACAATGTCGCCATTCTATGATGATATGTGTGTGCCGAAAGCACATCTTTATGTTGCTTTCGTGCAATCTCTTTTAAAGCATTAGCATCAAGCCTTAGTAAATCCTTTATTTTAGCGTGATATCCGTTTGGAGTTTCTGCCCATATAGCACTTGTTGGTAAGTATCTAGATATATCAAATGCAGGATCGTGGACAGCAACAGCACCACTCAAAATGACTTTAAATACACGTTCTGGTAAATCGATACCAGACGTTATCGTATGTGGCTCACTAATGCACGGAGCTATTTTACAGTTTGCTAATAATATCGGTACTTCGTTATCGGCTATAATCCCATTACAAAGATTTTCGGGCCAAGTTCCCCATCCACATACTTTGTGTGATATTGTTCTATCACGCAGAACTGGTAATAAATAAGCATCAATGTCTTTCGCTTTATATGGCCATCTACCACCAACATAGCCAATGTCATATTTATCATGTGTGCCGTTTGATGTTTTAAATATTGTAGCATCACCAGCTGTTGCTAATGGAACCCATGGCATACCATCTCTATCCCAAAAAGACCAATAATGGCGATCTGTTTCATGGCCATATCCAAAAACCGCATCTGGTCGTATTGAAGATACCCAATTGATGGCGTCTTGCGATTCATTAATATTTGGTTCAATTCTTTTTGGTCCATATGGGTTAACATGTAAAGCTATTTTACATCTTCTGTCTCTTGGAATGTCTTGCCGATGACCTGAACATCCTATGTAGAGATCTGGGTCAAAGCTGTACCACGAGCCCTTTTTACCGTCCCAACGCTCAGCTACACAACCAATGTCGCGTAAAGCATTAATCATACCCTGCGTTATAAATGTAAATGCGCCGCCTGGTGGATTACATAATAAGATTTTCATGATTAATCCAATAAGTGCCCTCGGCCGCTTCTAGTAAGTAATTGCCGTTGTCTTGCTATTCTATCGCCAATAGACAATGACGACAATTTTGCACCAAGCTCTTTATTCTTTTTGTGGTATATACCCCAACCATCAACTCTACCATGATTCAGATGTAATAGATCGAAGATACGGTTATCATGATAGTTAGTGCCTTTTGATAGTCTGAAATAAAAATCATTATCTTCAACACCATATCCAACAAATTCTTCAGAAAATCCGCCAATTTTCCAGTATGACTTGCGGCGACACGCAATAGATCCGCCCTCAAAATAGTCAACCATATAGTCATATGACGGATGATCTACTGTGCCACTAGTATTGATGTTATTTGTGTCTGCTACACCGACATAAAATATCTGCTTACATAAATGGCAAGCATCATATTCATTAAGCTCTTTCGCAACTGATTGAAAGTAATTGCTTGGTATTAATGTATCTGCATCATGTAAAACAAGCATATCTGATGTACAAGACGCCACTCCAAAATTCCATGCTCTACTTTTATTAAATGCTGCACCAGATGTTCCGGCAGTAAAAACATATTTTGCTGGTACAAACTCACGGTCTTTTATCTTTTGAGTTGCGTCTTCTTCTGTCATTACAATTTCGATATTTGGAAAACGCTGTGCTCTGATATTGCCCAATACTGTGAATATAGAGTCTTTTCTACCGATCTCTCTAAACGGAATAACACATGAAATAGATGGCACAATCGATATGTCAGTCGCATCGATATAGACTGGTCTTGCCCCTATCGCATTCAAGACTGTTCTGGCATGTTTAAGTTTATCAACTCTATTTTCGACAGACGAGCTTTCTCGATGTACTAAGAAGTATGATTCTGAGCCATCAACATCCAAAAATCCAGTGTGTTGTAGTTGACTATTCGATAATCTAGTAGACCAATCAACGTGTTCTACGCCATATTGTCCAAATTGTTCGTCAAAGTATCCGACCTTTGAGAATGCGTCGTGATCAAATGCCATCACAGCGCCTTGTGGCTTATCGTTGACGATGCTCATTGCCACGCCATTTATAGTGATGCCATCACCTTTTTCAGCACCATACACGCCTGGCTGTCTATAACAAAAATGATGCGATCCAGATCGCTGCATTGCTAGAAAGTAAAAATTGTCCCATCCCAGATTTAATATCTCTACGTCATCGTTCAACAAAATTTTCTTTGGAAATCTAGAAAGGCATCGCATTAAGCGATTGCTATTACCAGCCACACCAAGCTGCTGTTGGTTTTTAAGAATTACAATATCACCACGCTGCTCCAATTCCGATAGATATTGCAATTGTTCTTGGTTAGTGCTACCATCGTCGCTAATAAATATCGTCGTATGGCATAAATCTGTATACTTTATAATTGAATTTATCAATCGTCGCAACGATCCTGGGCGGTTATATGTCAAAATACCAACGCCAATATTATTGCTAATCGAATATGCGCTATTTGTAAATGACTTAGACAGAGCTTGGCTAATGTTCTTTCTCACATGTCCAACAATAGTACGTTTCTTAGCATCTTTAGGTTCTTGATTTACTAATCGTACTGGCCTTGATAACTGTTTTGCTATCGATCTGACAGCTTTTACTTCTTGTTTTGGTGGAGATGCTACTCTTGTGTGTTCAACATTTACAAGATAGCCCTTTGCACCAGTACCACTCTTATTAACATAGCGATCAAAGAATTCTGGAAGTCTTACTCGACGACCTTTCCGTACGTGTATAGTATTGCCATCTGGCCCGACTAAATATAAGTCGTGCGGGTGTGGGTTTAAGTATTCTGGCATAGTTTTTTCCAGACATCATGTAACTCAGTCTTGAGTTGCTCTAATGTGCCATTATTTCTTACTACCAAAAACAAATCGCATGACTTCTTGTAATGAGGCAACGATGTTTTAAATCTGTTGGCATAATCACGAAGTAGCGGCTCAGTTAACTTTGAATCCCTGGCTAGACACAACTCAATATTCGATTGTACGAATAATAAGGCTACTTCATGCATTGCAGCCTTAGCATCCGTAATTATTGTTAGAAGAGTAGTGTGTTTGGAATTGCAGCTATCTAAGACTATAAATTCATTTGGTGGTACTTCAGATATTGCCTCTCTGGTTTTATCTATCGCCATCGACCAGCAACCAATGTTATATTGACGCTGATTCTCGTCGCTCAATGAAGATAGATTATCTGGCACCCAATCAGATGGCCTGATTATATGCCATGTACCATCGGATTTAGATAAAAAATCGATTGTCCTAGATTTTCCTGCTGACGGCAGGCCCGAGGTTATGATTAACATTGTGTTCCTACGTAAAGTGGTATTTGCTTATCTTCTTTTTCCATATATCTGAATCTGCTCGGCTTGATTATTGCACCACTTTCAAATAATCCGGCTTTGTCATTTATTTGTTCTAGGATCTGTTCAGACATAACATCTATTTTTAGCACCATTTGCGTATCGTATGTCTTGCCGAACACATCTCTGATCATACCAGGACCAAGAAATTTGTTCAAACTTAGCCTGATGTCAACAAGTACAGGTATACCAGTATCTATGGCAAAGTAATAAATAGCTTGTTTAACACCAGCTGCATTGGATATTGCAATTAAACGACTAGCTTGACTTTTTAAAAAATCAACAGCTATTAATGTCAAAGAGTCTTTTATGTTTGTTAGATCTAAAATATTGCCATTCCAGTCACCCATTGTGACTGCGACTTCGCCATTTTTGTTGTGCGATATTAAACAGCTAATACCAGCATTTTGATAATATTTAACTACATAACAAAGCATTCCAGAAACTAATGCCGTATCTGTAAATGGTTCCGGGTGTGGTAGCATCACCGGAATAATTCTAGGTTTAGATGTACCAGATTGTGTTCCCATCTGCATGCTGCTGGACATACCAGCGTCCTCGTTTATTGTTACGAATATCGTCTAGATCGAATACATAAGAGTTCTTCTTCATCTCTGATTCAGTCAATGTGAATAATAATCTTGGAGTCCCTTCAAAAATTATTGATAATTTATTGTTTTTGACATCAAAGTCGTTCACAAGACCGAACCATATGCGAAACCAGCCAGCCCAAACAACAAAATCAGAATAACGAGGTGTCCATACTGATAATGCTTTATATGTAGCTAGCGGTGGTAATTCTACTTCTCGTGGCATTGCTATACTTTCTTAAATTTGGTCAATTTATGCGCAAATATGTCATATCGATAGGTGTATCCGTCTGACAAATCCCATTGAACAAAATGTCCCTCTCGGTAACCACCAAGCATTCTGCTTATGACGGGATCGATAGAGGCAAAACTATTTTCCGCTATTACTGGTGGCGATTTCATCTCCTTACCATTAACATCTATTGATGCTCTTTCTCCCGAAACCTTAGCAGCAGCATCTTCGCGCTGCTTTATCATATTTAGGCCGTCGATTAAAACGTCCCGAGCAGAATTAGTTTTTGTCTTAGCAGATACTTTAAATGGCTTGCTTTTACTGTCGATATCTGTGCCAGTCATCTTAATCGTAAGCGTAACGTCCTCTGTTTTAGCATTAAAGCGAGCATTCGGTTCTAATTGTGCTAAAACATGTCTTATATCAGAGACTGTTCTTATCGCAACAGACTCAAATCGCTGGCGATTCAACTCCGATTGCGTCCTCCTGGCCATTTCTCTCTCTAAGCTCTCCATTTAAACCTCCAAGATTATCTGCATCATCAACCATATGCAGGTTTACATCAACCGCAGCAACACGCCCATTATGTAATAATCTAAATACGGAATGAAAAGTAT
>JALOBM010000035.1 GCA_023228285.1 Candidatus Cloacimonadota bacterium
ATTCCTCCTCTGGTTTATCGATACTTGAACCTGATATTATCGGGTTATCATCGAGTGAACACAGGATGATAACGGCTTGATATCAGCTTCAACACTGCATAGGGCAAAGGGAATGAGGAGCATGATTCAAAAGCTCCCTTAGGTCGTTGTGGCAACTCGCAGATTACCACACCATGCTTGACATGACACTAGTGAATCGGGACGTTTACGGGGCTTTCCCCCAGGATATTGCCGATATAATCAGTGGTATCCGCAGCAATGTGAAAAGTATGATTGTCACTTGTTATCACGTTGCTTTGGGGAATGCTTTCACTCAATATGCGCATTCTAATCCGGAGGCTATCACGCGTTACCAGCGGTTCGTCCTCTACCGGTTCGCTTTGCTGAGGCTTATCTTCCCTGCTAAAGAAATCCGGTGTTTTGAGCCAACCCTGCCGATATCCCTGAAATAGGATTGAGCCCAAAATAGCCACAATAACCACTATTCCCACAGTCCAGAGGAAGTTTGTGGAGAGCATTATCTTCTTTTCTTTCACTACTTTGCTGGGCTTGAACTCCTTTTTGGTGTTTGCCGGCATCATCACCCGGAATTCCTGCATCACGGCGTCCAAATCGGCTTCCAGATAGCGGGCATAGTTGTAAACCAATACTTTTACAAAGCCATAATGACCCAAGTCGAACAGCCGGTTTTCTTCTAATGCGCGAATCTGAGCTTCTCCGATGCGGATATCCTCCCAGATTTGGGCATAGTCTATCCCCTTGGCTTTTCTGGTCTCCTGAAGATACTTGCCTAGATTTTCCATGGATAGCTTCCCCGAAAGGACTCCGCAACCGTACCGGAAAGCAGGAGGCTGCCGTCACAAAGGTAATCAATCTGCAGCTCACCGCCCGGAACTTCCACATCCACTTTGCTATCGAGAATACCGCGCTGGATGCCAGCAAAAACCGAGGATGCGGCTCCGGTTCCACATGCCAAAGTAGGTCCGCAGGCATGTTCCCATATCTTCATCTGAATTCTGGCTCGGTTGCACACCTTGATAAAATGAGCATTTACGGGCTTTTCGAAGGCAGGATGGTTTTCCAGTATAGTGCCATATTTCAGATGAGGATCGTCCTCCAGGCTATCTACAAACACCACATAATGCGGATTACCGATGTTCACAAGGTCACCGGTAAATTGCTCCACTGGATAGCCCTTGCGTAGTAGCCTGGCTTTACCCAGATTCACCGTAACCTTCTCCCCATCTCGCCGGGCATGCTTTAATCCGGAATCGGTAAGGATATCCAAGTCGCAATTACCGGTTTTTTGCATCATCAGAGAAGACACACAGCGCAGAGCGCTGCCACACATTTCCGCTAAAGACCCGTCGTTATTGAAGATTGTCATCCGGGCGTCTGCTTCCAGGCATGGAGACATTAGCACCAAACCATCGGCTCCCACTCCAAAATGACGCTCGCAGACAGCAATAGCCAAAGCATGAAAATCGACCTCAGATAATGATTGTTCAAAAACATCCAACACTACAAAGTCATTGCCCTGAGCTTGCATCTTGATGAAAGGGATCAGCATAGTATATCCGCTATCAGATCCTTAAAGTTAAATACACCTTTTTTCCCGGCAATCCATTTTGCCGCCTGTAAAGCACCCAAAGCGAAGGTTGCACGGGATCGCACTACGTGGCTTAGCTCAATGGTATCTGCCTCGCTGTCGAAAGCCAAGACATGAGTCCCAGGTATCTTTCCGCCCCGCATACTGGCAAAATGAAGCTCATCTGCTTCCGGGCGCCGTTCCAGCCTGTCCCAAACCACCTTGCTCTTGCGGGAGCTATTATCCAGGATCAGTTTCGCCAATTCCACCGCCGTGCCGGAAGGGCTATCCGCTTTCTGAGCATGATGTTGCTCCCATGCCAGAAGGTCGTAATCGTCAAATTTGTCCATCAGCTTCACTGCATCTGCGATCAATCTGGAAAACAGGTTCATCCCCAAAGAGAAGTTTGCGCCATAAACCATGCCGATGCCGCTGGCTTTTGCTTTTTCCATGATGCGAGGCAATTCCTGATGCCACCCAGTGGTACCGATCACACAGGTCTGCCTCAGTTCGATCAGCCGTTCCAAATTGTTCAACACCACGGATGGATGGCTGAATTCGATGGCAACATCTGCGTTATTCAGGCTTTCCGGGCTTATTTCTCGCACAGCGCCATCCCAGGCTGGATCGATAATACCTACTACTTCAAAGCCCTTGTCCGGAGCCAACTGATGGAGCATTCTGCCCATCTTGCCATAACCGATCAGGCAGATTGTGTTCATTGTTTAGCCTTCGCTATATACACGTACCAATTCCTCGATGAAGGCAGTACCCTTTAGCAACTGGTCGGTTTTTATGTTTTCATGAACTGTGTGAACTTTATCCATCCCCGTTCCGGTAATGACCATCGGGAGACCCGTGGCAAAGATGATGTTAGCATCGCTGCCGCCGCCGCCAACTGTAGGTTGGCAGGAGATATTCAGCTTTTGCAAGGCTTTTTTGGTCAAGATTACTATGGGATCGTTTTCGCCCACTCTGAAGGCTTCGTACTCTTTTTCGCAAGTATATTCCAGCCGAGCACCCTGCTCCGCATACCGTGCTATGGTGCTCTCCAGGGCATGATGGATATCTTTACATACACGTTCTAATTTTCCAGGATTGTGGCTGCGAGCTTCACCATAGAGGAAAACCTTGTTGGGAACCACATTCGTGGCTTCACCGCCATTGATAATACCCAGATTGCAGGTGGTCTCAAAATCTATCCTGCCCATGGGCATGGCGGCAATGGCTTCAGAAGCTATCCGGATGGCATTCAACCCTTTTTCCGGTTCGACTCCCGCATGAGCCTCCACACCGTGAACAACCGCTTTATACGAGTTCTGTGCAGGAGCGCCGATCAAAAGCTCGCCAACCTGATGAGAATCCAAGGCAAAACCAAAGGCAGATTTTAGGCGGCTCTTGTCGAAACCTTTGGCCCCCAAAAGACCGATTTCCTCGCTAACGGTAAAGAGAATCTCCACCGGAGCATGATCCATGCCGCTTTCAACAATACGCTTTAGACCTATGATTATCTCCGCTACGCCGGATTTATCATCGCTGCCCAGGATGGTAATTCCGTCGCTGTAGATTGTTCCATTCTCAATTCTTGGTTTTACTCCGTTTCCGGGCTTTACTGTATCCAAGTGAGCGCAGAATAAAATTGGAGGTTTATCTATGTTTCCGGGAAGATATGCATAGATGTTTCCGGCATTTCCCCCCGTCTTTTTGTGGCAATCGTCTTCTTCTACTTTTGCACCAATGCTTTCCAGATCCTTTTTGACTGTGTCTGCCATTGCCCTCTCATTCAGTGATTCGCTATCAATGCGCACCAATTGCATAAAATAGCTGATAACATCATTTTGCATTGCGGACCTCGTTCCAGTTTTCAATTTTTTGCAATATTGTGAGTCCCTCAGATTTGTCAACTGCAAATCTTCACTGAGGCGATTAACTTACTTTTTTACTATATTTCTTACACTTCGCTGTTTTCTGATTATGTTAACTGGTATAGTCTAAATGCTGCTAATGATGGAATCATCCTTTCCTTTGGGGCAATTGCCGCGATCGCTCGACTGGGAGTACAGACCACATCTTTAGTAGCCATCTTCGGTGCTGCTACTCTAGACGGCGGTCTTGAGTTTGTGTCGGAACTGAAGAAGCAGATCGATGCCCCATTACAATCCACTTTTTGCGGCAGGTTTTAAGTGTATCAAGCATTCTTTAATTCAAAAGAAGACGATCTGCCAACCGATGATTGGAAATCCCCGGACATGGTGTGGAAAAATACACTAACTACCAAACCCTTTGGATTGATCAGCGCAAACCTGCTATTTGAAATGCGCTACGACAAAGAACAAGTACACGAAATGCAATGGAAACAAATGCTGGGTCTTGGCCCTAGCTATAATTTATTCTAAACGTCCACTATTACACCGGAGCTTCGGAAAGCTCCGATACAATCGGAATCCTCCATTACGGTGGGACAAGTACCCATAGCCCCGATGAATTTCACGAAATGCAGATATTCATTGACAGAATGGGTACTGACGCAAAGCATAGCAGAATAATTGTTACATACATTAGTTACAGGACACGGGAGTAGTCCAAATGCTGGAAATCGACATCAAACGTCTATATTACGGCGATAAAACGCTGCTATCTGACATCAGGCTCAGTGTGAAAGTATCGGAACGGATTCTGATCGTGGGACCTACAGGTGTGGGTAAAAGTTCATTGTTGAACACTTTGAATCTGATGAATCAGAATTATGAAGGCAGCATTCTGTACGAAGGCAAAGATCTTCGGGAGTACCCTCCTTTTGAGCTACGCAGCCAAATCTGCATGGTGATGCAAGAGCCCTATCTGGGTGAAGGAACCGTGCAGGATATATTGCTGGAACCGCTGTGGTTCCACTCCAACCGATCCCACAGAAGCGAGGAGCGCAGAGAGCGTATGTTGGGTCTGTTTCAGAACTTTCGTTTGCCTGAAAGCCATCTTACAAAGCAAGCCGAACAGCTATCCGGCGGAGAGAAGCAGCGAATTGCCCTGGTGAGAACCTTGCTGTTGAATCCCAAGATACTTTTGCTGGACGAAATTAGCTCTGCTTTGGATCAGAATACGTCCGGGATTATCTCGGACTGCATATTCAAGCACTATCCCGGCGCAGTAATTGCGATCTCCCACGATCCATTGTGGCATGCCCGTTGGGACCGAAACTGGACTTTGAAAGACGGCATGGTCATCGATAACAAGGAGCTGTGAATGGATATCTCATATCTTGGATTAGGATTTGCCCTGCTGCTTTTGATCTTCCCGATCCTGATCTTTATTCAGTTGAAATTGAAGCTGATCGGTCAGCTTTTCAGTTCCTTCGGCAGAATGATTGTACAATTGAGCTTGATGGGAGTCTGGCTGGAATTCCTCTTCACTCAAAGGATCTCCTGGCTCACACTGCTGTGGATGCTGGTAATGGTCTCAAACGCAGTTTTCACCTTGCGAAGTAGGCTCAAATTTCAGCGTCGCATCTTGTTACCCATCTTTGCTACCGCACTGTTAAGCACCAGTTTAGTGGTGATGCCATGGATCCTGATCATGGTGATTCGCCCCGAACCCATTTTCTCTCCGGAGTTCGCCATCCCCATTTACGGTATGATTCTGGGCAACAGCATGAACAGCTTGGCTTTGGCTATGGAGCGTTTTGAAAGCGGACTTACCGACAACTGGAAGGCATATTACACCCGCCTTAGTCTGGGAGCGACACTCTGGGAAGCAGCTTTGCCTACCTTTCGCAAGGCTATGCATGCTTCCTTGTTGCCGCAATTGCTTTCTGTAGCCTCCATGGGCGTCGTTAGTCTTCCTGGGATGATGACCGGCCAGATCCTGGGAGGAGCTTCACCCTTGGTGGCCATCAAGTATCAGATGATGATAATGATTGCCATTTTCAGCGGAGTCTGCCTCACAGATTATCTGGGCATCAGGCTTTACTTACGCAAGCGTTTCGATAAATACTATCTGCCCCTGGAGGAAATATGACAAGCACAATCAAACTTCCCGCTCCCACTCACATGGCTGTGGTCTCCACTATCAAAAATAACCGTTCCAGTCTGCGGCCAATGACCATGATCAACCAAAATGGCAGGCTTTATTTTGCTACCGGCAGTCAAGATGCCAAAGTAGCTCAGATCAAAGCTAATCCACAGGTGGAGTGTCTTGTGTTGCAAAGTGATGCGCGGGGTAACGGTTACTTTCGGATCGCCGGCAATCTGGAGATTATTACAGACCTCTCCGTAAAGAAATCCGTAGCGGATTTTGCCCCCTTTATTTATCAATATTGGAAGGACGCTTCCGATGCAGACTATGTGTTGTACGAACTTTTCGTAGATAGCTGTCGCTATTTGGATCCTGGAGCAAACTGGGAAACAAGAGTGTAAGTAAGGCTGTGTTATATCTTATCTTGAGCGTTCTGTGCTCGGTGTTGATCGCGAACTTTCTAATGCTGTTGGGTCGCAGAGAATCGCTGTATATGATGCCGGTATTTTGGGGCAACTACTTCGTAGCGGCACTGTCTAGCGCTAACCGCCTGCATCCCGGTGTTATCCTAGCTTTTGACATCAACAGCAAGCGAAGCCCTGGAATACTTTCGCTTCAACAATTGCCCTGATCTCCTGATCACAGATATCGTAATGCTTGGGATGAACGGTATGGAATTGGTGGAGGAAGTCAAGAAACTGCAGCCTGCTCAAAAGATCCTGGTTATGTCTGGATACACTGATGACATAGTCCTTAGTAATGGTCTACTGGGAAACACAATACCCTTCATACCCAAACCATTTACTGCCAGCCAGATCAGTCCCGTTATACGCCAAATCCTGGATCAATAGAGTGTTACCTTGCATCCATCAGCGGTAGCTTCTAGTGTCATGTCAAGCTTGGAGTACCACAACGACCAAAGGGAGCTTTTGAATCATTCTCCTCATTCCCTTTGTTCTATGCAGTGTTGAAGCTGATATCAAGCCGTTATCATCCTGTGTTCACTCGATGATAACCCGATAATATCAGGTTCAAGTATCGATAATCCAGAGGAGGAATAAAGCTGTTGAACCGGTCGGTGGATTATCTGCCAAATTGTAGTATGGCAGCCCAGTAGAAAACGACATTCGTACCTTGACGAGTCACTAGTGCTCCATGGCAATTAGCCTTAGATTCTTACCAAATCTGTCTCAAAACAGGTATCTATGTGCAGGAAAATGGCATATATAGGGGTATTACTGTCAAAGCTCTTTCGTGATGCCTTCAAATACTGTGCCTCAATGATAACCCGGTCTGTCGCCAGTCATGAATGGTCAAGACGTAGATAGTTAAGCGGAAAACGGGAATTTTGGCTTGACAAAAAAGTGACCTTGCGTTCCTTATTCCAAAATACAAACATTCCTTGAGGATCGAGCTAATATGTTGTCTCATAATATAATTAAGCCCATACTATAGATGGAGGAAAGATGCAAAGAATAGTAATGATGGTCGTGATCTGCCTGGCACTGCTGGTAGCAGCCTGCGGTCCCAGTGTAAAGGTTCAGCGCGTACCCACCGATACCGTTGCCGATTTGAGTGGGAAATGGAATTCTACAGACAGCCGCCTTGTGGCAGAAGAAATGATCCGGGACGTTGTGTCCCGCCCCTGGTTGAGCACTTTTCAACAACAACACGGTCGCAGCCCGGTTGTGATTATCGGCACCATGCGAAATCTTTCAAGTGAACATATCGAGATGGGCACCTTTGTGAGCGACATCTCACGCGAGCTTATCAACAGCGGAGCCGTACGCTTTGTAGCGTCAAAAGATATGCGCGACGAAGTGCGTGACGAACGCACCGATCAGCAGTATTTCGCGTCTGAAGAGACTGCCAAGAGAATGGCGCAAGAATTGGGGGCAGATTACATGCTGAAAGGTACCTTGAAGACCATCATGGACAGCGTGGACCGCACCTCAGCCAAATACTATCAGGTAGATTTGGAACTCATCGATGTGGAAACCACGGAAACGGTCTGGATAGGTAATAAAGAGATCATGAAGCTCGTTGAGCGCAATCGCTTTAAATAAGTAGCAGTAAATGAGCCCGGTAAACAAGCGGAACAGCTCTGTTCGCAGGATCCTTGTGCGGATTCTGCCAATGCTTGTTGCTGTTTTATTCTGCTCCTGTGCGGCAAACATCACATCCTATCGTACACGGATGGATCTGGATAAGGCATTAGCCGCTAGGGATATTTCAAAAGCTCTCTCAATAGTGGAGAAGCCCGGCATGTACAAGCAAAAAGAGCGCTTGCTATATTATCTCGATGCCGGAATGCTCCACCATTATCAAGGTAATTGGCAGCAGAGCAATGAACTGCTGCAGCAAGCGGAAGATGCCATCCAAGAGCTCTATACCAAAAGTGTGATCAGAGCTACCGGTTCCATGGTCTTGAACGATCCCACCCTGGAGTATTCCGGGGAAGACTACGAAGACATCTATATCAACGTGTTTAAGGCCATCAACTACCTGGAACTGGGCAATCGTGACGCAGCGATGGTGGAAGTACGTCGTGTGGACGATAAATTGAGCTTGCTGGAGCAGAAGTATGCGCGTCTCGCCAAAGAGATGGGCACGGAGAGTAAAGCCAAAGTAAAGCTGAAAAGCTCTCGCGGTCGCTTCCATTCCTCAGCTCTGGCACGCTACATCAGTATGTTGATGTACGATGCCAACGGGCAAATGGACGACGCCCGCATCGATTATGATAACGTGCTTTATGCCTTCAAAAGCCAACCGGAGTTATATCCCTTTCCAGCTCCGGCACTCATCCATCCCCAAGACACGGCAAAGGGCAATGTGTTGCGTGTAATCAGCTTTGTAAACCGAGGGCCTTATAAGAGTCCTCTGGAAATGCATATCCACACATCAAAAGACCTCTTGATCCTGGGTACGGTAGGACAGACATCCGACCTGGACGTGATCCCCTGGGAAGGCATAGACGAAGGCTACTACTTCAAGTTTTCCATCCCCACATTGGAAGAACGCAGTGCCAAGGTAGCCAGAGTGGATGTGGTTCTCTCTGATGGCAGACGCCAAAGCCTGAACAAGCTGGAAGACATGAGTCTGGTAGCACGCAAGAGCTTTGAACTCAAAGAGCCAATGATCATTCTCAAAAGCGCCAGCCGTACTGTTCTGAAGGGGCTCGCAGCCAAAGAAGCAAAGAAGAAAGCCCAAGAAAAATCTTCGGACCTTGGTGCAACTCTGCTTGGCCTGGTTGCTGATGCTGCGGTGTTCCTCAGTGAAGACGCCGATCTGAGGATATCTCAGTTCTTTCCCTCCGAAGCTTTAATTACGGAACTGGTTGTTCCGGAAGGTGAACAGAGTCTGCGCCTGGAATACTTCTCGCCCCAAGGCAAGCTGGTGCACAGCGAGACCCGCAATCTGGACATCGCCCCCAATCAGCCCAATCTGATTTGTTCATGGTATTTTTAAGTAAGCATAACTAATAAATGGAGTAACGATGGAAATTCGTAAACTGGACCAGATGTTTGACATTCTGGGAACTCGTACTAAACAACGTCTTGTTGCAGCATGGGCAATAGACACTCACACTATTATGGCTGTTTCTGAAGCAGTAAAAATGGGCATCATCGAAGGCACCCTGGTGGGTGATGAGGCAAAGATCAAGGCAGTATGCAATGAACACGGCATCGATGCCGGCACCATCAAGATCGTGCATAGCGACAACGATCTTGCCGCAACCGCTTTAGCAGTGGATTTAATCAACAAAGGTGAGGGTGATTTCCTGATGAAGGGGCTGCTCTCTACAGACCGCTATATGCGGGCCATCCTGGATAAAGAAAAGGGACTAATGGATCCGGGCTCAATCCTTTCCCACGTGACTGTTGCTGAGCCCAGAAACTATCATAAACTGCTCATTTTCGGTGATGTGGCGATCATCCCCCTGCCCGATCTGGCACAGAAAGTCACCATTACTAATTACCTGATCAGAACCGCTCACTTTCTGGGTATAGACAATCCCAAAGTAGGGCTTTTGGCGGCCAGTGAACAGACCTTGCCGAAGATCCCTTCCTGTGCTGATGCAGCCATCATCTCGAAGATGGCGCAACGTGGCCAGATCAAAGGCGCAACCATCGAAGGCCCTTTGGGTATGGACTTGATCATCGACAAAGAAAGCGCACAAATAAAAGGCATGAAGAGTGATGTCTGCGGAGATGCGGATTGCATTCTTTTCCCAAACATAGAGTCTGGAAACGCCTTCTACAAGACCGTGGTAAAGCTGCTGAAGAGCGAGCTTTGCGCCGTAGTGATGGGCGCCAGAGTCCCCTGCGTGCTCACATCCCGCGGCGATAGCGAGCGCAGCAAACTATATTCCATTGCCCTGGCGGCGATGCTGGCATACAGCTCATGAAATCCCTGAACGAAATAGCTGCAAAGGCACAATCTCTGTCCCAAAAAGTACGGATTGCCGTGGCCATGGCTGAAGACGCCAATACCATCGGCGCCATCTGCAGAGCGGCTTCCGAAGGCTTTGTATACCCCATTTTGATCGGCAGTAAAGCCCGCATCACAGAGCTTTTGAACCCCTTCTCCATCAAAGCGGATGCTTATAGTATCATAGACTTGCCGGAAATGGATTTGGCGACCCGTGAAGCCGTTCGCATGGTGAAGACCGGAGCTGCGGATGTCTTGATGAAAGGCCTGGTAGGCACAGACAATTTCCTACGCGAAGTGCTTTCCAAAGAACGCGGCTTGCTACCACCAAAAGCTATAATGAGCTACACTTGCGCTCTGGAGCTGCCCAAATACCACAAACTGCTCCTGATCTCTGATACTGCCGTTTTGCCGTGTCCGGATCTTGATCAAAAGATTGCCATGGTAAATTACAGTGTGAAGATGGCGCATACTTTGGGCATAGAATGTCCTAAAGTTGCCCTGATCACCGCCACGGAAAAGGTCTCTGCCTCCATGCCGAATACGATTGACTACGCCTTGATCTGCAAGATGGCAGAACGCGGACAGATCAAAGGATGCGTTATCGATGGCCCCATGGACGTTTTTTTGGCCTGCGATCCTGCAGCCGGAGAGATCAAGGGCGTACAAAGCCTCGTCGACGGCGATGCCGACATCCTGATCTTCCCCAATCTGGAGACAGCCAACGCCTTCTACAAGGGTTTGATGCTCTTTGCCGAAGGTGAACTCGCCGGATTGATCCAGGGAACCACAAAGCCCGTAGTGGTGATGAGCCGCAGTGAGAGCGAAAACTCCAAATACTATTGCATAGCCCTCAGTTGTCTGATGGCGGAGGAACGATGAAACTGGCAATAGCCGCCGATCATGCCGGATTCTCTTTGAAAGAAGAGATAAAACTGGCCTTCCAGCAACACGAGTTTATCGATTTTGGTACTCACAGTACAGACAGCATGGATTACCCCGATACCGGCTACCCCGCGGCTAAAGCGGTTGCTTCCGGCGAGTGCGAGATGGGCATCCTGATCTGTGGCAGCGGAATCGGTATGAGCATCACTGCAAACAAAGTACCCGGTATACGGGCAGCTCTATGCTCTATCACAGATGTAGCAAGGCTTTCCCGTATGCACAACAATGCCAATGTATTGGTTTTGGCAGGACGTTTCACCGCCACTGCTTACGCCATCGAGATTGTACAAACTTGGTTAGAAACTCCCTATTCCGGGGGCAGACACGAAAACAGAATAAATAAAATACATCAAGGAGAAAGGAAGTGAAACACATCCAAAAACAGGATCCCGAAGTATTTGCCGCTATCTCCAAAGAGCTGTGCCGGCAACAGGATAATCTGGAGCTGATTGCCAGCGAAAACTTTACCTCACTAGCAGTTATGGAAGCCCAAGGCAGTATTCTTACAAACAAGTATGCCGAGGGATACCCCTACCGCTGGAGCAAAAAGACCGGCAAAGTAAACTATAGTCTATACGGACGTTACTATGGCGGTTGCGAATTCATCGATGAAGTTGAGCGCCTGGCCATCGAACGCGCCAAACAACTCTTTGGTGCCGAACATGCTAACGTGCAACCCCACAGCGGTTCGCAAGCCAATATGGCCGCGTATTTCGCTCTGGTTCAGCCCGGTGATACAGTTCTGGCTCTGGAACTGGCTCACGGTGGCCATCTCACTCATGGCCACCCGCTATCCTTCAGCGGTCAGCTTTACAACGTGATCCATTACAATGTGAACAAAGATACCCAACAGTTCGACTATGAAGAAATCGAACGCCTGGCTAGGGAACACAAACCAAAGATGATCCTTACCGGAGCTTCAGCATACCCCCGCAAGATCGATTTTGCCCGCTTCCGCCAAATCGCTGACATGGTAGGAGCCAAATTCATGGTAGATATGGCTCACATCGCCGGATTAGTGGCTGCCGGTCTGCATGAAAATCCCGTCCCATATGCCGACGTTGTAACTTCCACAACCCACAAAACCCTGCGCGGTCCACGTGCCGGCCTCATCCTCTGTAAAGAAGAATATGCCAAAGAGATCGACGGTAAGGTGTTCCCCGGCATCCAGGGTGGCCCTCTGATGCACGCTATAGCCGCAAAAGCCGTAGCCTTTGGTGAAGCGCTGAGCCCAGACTTCAAATCCTACATGAAAAAGGTGGTGGACAATGCCACAGCTTTGGCTAGTGCTCTGAAGGCAGAAGGCTTTGACCTCGTCTCCGGCGGCACCGACACTCACCTGATGCTGATTGATCTAGGCCCAGAAGAAAAGGGCGGTCCCAGCGGGAAAAAGATGGAAGAAGCCTTGGATCTGGCAGGAATCACTGCCAACAAGAACACAGTCCCCTTCGATACCCGCAGCCCCTTTGTGGCATCCGGTATCCGCTTGGGTACACCTTCCGTAACCACTCGCGGTATGGGCGAAAACGAGATGAAGACCATCGCCGCCCTCATCCGCAGAGTCCGCGACAATTTCGAAAACGAAGAAGAACTGGCCAAGATCAAAGCGGAAGTACGCACACTTACAGCCAGATTCCCGCTCTATCCTGAACTGAACGCATAAACACTCTATTCACCGGCACCCTACAGACTTATGAGTGCCGGCAGCTATGGGGCAGCCCGTGGAATCCCACATTCCACGGGCATAGTCCCAACTATTTGGGAGCAAATGATATGGAATACATTATAATAGGTCTATTGGCCATCAGCATAATCCTAATGACAATCATACTCCGACGCCTACCCCAGGATCAGAAGCAAGAACTTACGCTTCTAAAGGCAGAACTGGAGATGCTTTCCCGCACCTTGAAAGACGAAAGCCACAGCCTCAGGCAAGACCTTCTAAAGCTGAATACAGACAATCGCCTCGAGCTTGCTTCCCAGATCAAAAACTTCAGCGACAGCCAATTGAAAATCGCCGGAGATTCCCGCACAGAACTGAGTACGAGCCTTTCCGCCTTGAGCAAACTGATGAATGAAGATTCCGCCAAAAACCGCGCCGAACTTGGGAAATCCCTGGATAATCTCACCGAAAGCTTGAGCAAAAAGTTCGGTGATCTCAGCAACCTGAGTAGTGAACAATCCGAAAAGCTCAAAAAGAGCGTAGAAGACCGTCTGGAGATGATCCGCAACGGTAATGAGAACAAGCTGGAGGAGATGCGCAAGACCGTGGATGAAAAGCTGCACGCATCGCTGGAAAAGCGCTTGGGAGAATCCTTTAACCAAGTAAGCAAACAGCTGGAAGCCGTTCATAAAGGCTTGGGGGAAATGCGCAATCTTGCCACCGGCGTGGGGGACTTGAAGAAAGCTCTGATCGGAGTGAAAACCCGCGGTGTATTGGGCGAATTGCAACTGGAAAACATCCTGGAAGATATCCTCACTACCGGGCAGTATGAAAAGAACTACAAACCCAATAAACGCAGTGATGCTATGGTAGAATTTGCCATTGCCCTACCCGGCAGAGACGACGATAACAGCAGAGTGTATCTGCCCATCGACGCCAAGTTTCCAATCGAAGATTATCATAAGCTGGTGGATGCATATGAAAGCGGAAATGTGGACAGCATCAGCATCTATCAAAAAGCGGTTGTCAATCGCATTAAAAGCAGTGCTAAAGACATCCGGGACAAATACATCAATCCCCCGGTCACTACAGATTTTGCCCTACTTTTCTTACCTTTCGAGAGTCTATATGCCGAAGTCCTGCGCATCCCCGGTCTCTTCGAACTGATTATGCGGGATTACTCTGTGATACTTTGCGGTCCCACCACCATTTCCGCTCTGCTGAACAGTCTGCAAGTGGGCTTCAAAACCCTGGCCATCCAAAAGAAAAGCAGCGAAGTGTGGAAGACCCTGGCAGAGGTCAAAAAGCAATTTGGGCTCTTTGGAGAGGTCTTGGATAAAACCCGCAAAAAGATCGATGAAGCCGGTCGTGAACTGGATAACGCCAGCCATCGCAGCCGCCAGATCGTGAAGAAACTGCGCAACGTGGAAGAATTGCCCGAAAGCAGCAAGCCAGCTTTGAGCGAGCTTGTATATGATGTCGATGATGAGGACGAAGCCTAAGCGCATCTCAGAACAAAGACAAAGGCTTCTAATCCTTTTGGCAATAATAATTTTGCCCTGCTTGGCCGGAACAAGCGGCATGGTTCCCACAGAAGTAGAAGATGTCCCGATTTCCAGCCCGGCACCTGCTGTGGAACCAGTCTCAAAATCACTGCTTATGGGCAGGTTCAAACCCGCGGAGAATACCGATTTTGAGCTCATCCACAGTTACAACTATTATCCCGGAATGTATCTGCATAAACGCACAAAGGCAGCGCTGGATTCGTTGGTTGCTGCTGCCGCAAGGGACGATATCTTTTTAAATCTGGTCTCCGCTACCTGGAGTTTCGATCTCCAAAAGACTATCTGGGAACGAAAGATCAAACTGCATGGTGGACAACACTTTGAGAGCTTGGATGAGGATCGCAAACGAAGTATCATCACAGAGATCCTCAAAAGTTCATCCATGCCTACCACATCCCGCCATCACTGGGGCACAGATGTAGATTTCTGCTCAGTTGAGCTCTCTTTTTGGGATAGTCCCATTGGCAAACGAAACTTACAATGGCTACAAAACAACGCCACAAGCTATGGATTTAATATAGTTTACAGCTCTGATCGAGAAGGTGGCTATAGCTATGAACCCTGGCATTGGACTTATCTTCCCCTATCCCGCCATTATTTGCAAGAATATCTCAGACAGGTAAGTTACGATGACATCACGGGTTTTACCGGAGCGGAGTTTGCTCGGGATTTCGATGTTATCAACGAATATGTGGCAAATGTGTCGCCTTCCCTCCTACCTTAGTTTCCTTTAACCAACTCATCTCTCAGCTTCGCCACTGGAAAGATCCCCTGAAGATAACCCTGTGCCGAAGCTGATATCAAGCCGTTATAATGCAGTGGTCACTCGATGATAACCCGATTATAACTGCTTCATATCCCGATGAAACAGAGAGGTTGAAGGTGGGAAGAACCGTACACAGTGACCTCTGAGGTATACATTAATATACATAAGGTCAATTGCACTCCAATAGCATTATCCGAGTTCAACCGCGTATTGGACTAGTATTCACCGTTCCACAACTAAACAGGCGGATGAGTATCCGCCTGAATTGTAACCAAATTGGGTTTTTGAAACAGTATCAAGAATACTTCGAGGTTACATCCTCCATGCCTGGTAAGCTGAAAACCTTGAATTGATCTACTCTTATCGCACTGTCTTCGGCAAAATCTATCTGATCCCGATAATTGATGAATTCCTCGTTGTGTACCTTGATGTGATTCAGCAACTCGGGATTCACCATGATGCGCAGGTTTTTATTGCGAATGAAGTACTCGCTGCGAACCAGCCAGCGATAAATACGCATGGTCACGGCATCTTTGCTGATGATGCGACCACTGCCGTTACAGAAGGGACAGGGTTCAGAGAAGTTTGCCATAATAGTGGCGCGCATGCGTTTACGGGTCACTTGCACCATACCCAGATCAGTAAAAGGATACACCTTGTTTTTGGCGCGATCCCGCCGGAGCCCTTTTCGTAATATATCCAGCACTTCAGCTTTGAACTTATCGTCTGTCATGTCTATGAAGTCGATCACGATAACCCCGGATAGGTCACGCAGGCGGATTTGCCGGGCAGCTTCGGCAGCGGCTTCCAGATTTGTTTTGCGCACGGTTTCATCGTAGTGGCTTTTGCCGGTGAAACTGCCTGTATTGATGTCGATGGCCACCAGGGCTTCTGTCTGCTCGATCTTGATATTGCCGCCAGAGGGTAGATATATGCGGGAGTGGAAAATGGTCTCGATCTTCTTTTCTATGGACCAGGCGTCGAATATTGGGCTGTCTTCCTTGTAAAGCTCCACAGACGGGATCAGATCCGCAGAGATATCCTCCAATTGATGTAAGATATTATTGTAAAAGCCATTATCATCTATCACGAGGCGATCAACGTGCTCACCGAAGAGATCGCGGATCAGGAAGTTTTCCAGAGCGTTTTCTTCAAATACACAGACCGGAGCTTTAGCGAATTGCAGTTGCTTTTCGATGAGGCGCCAGGTCTTGGCCAAAGCCTTGTATTCATTACGGATATCGTCCTCATCTGCACCATCTGCTTCAGTGCGAACTATCAATCCGTAAGCTGGGTCTTTCACATCGGCAAGAATGTTTCGGATGCGGGAGCGTTCACTCTGTGAGAAAATTTTCCGCGAGATGGCAATCTTGTTTTTATTGGGAAATAGAACGAGGAACTTTCCGGGGACGGAAATCTGGCCGGTAAGTCGAGCGCCTTTGGAGCCAATAGGTCCCTTATGCACTTGCACCACAATCTCTTGTCCCGGTTTCAACAACTTCCCTATCTGAGAGCTATCGGCAGGATTGGGGCGTTTACGGGGCTTTTCGTCCTCATAGATTTCCAGAAAGTCCAATACGATATCGCTGTAATGCAGGAATGCCGTGCGTTCCAGGCCAATCTCGATGAAAGCGGCGCCCATGCCCGGCAGGACATCCTTCACTATGCCCTTATAGATGTTTCCCACTGGGTTTTGGCGGTCTTTGCGCTCTATAAAAAGCTCGACCAGTCGGTTGTCCTCCAGGATCGCTACTCGCTTTTCCAAGGGATGCACATTTACAATGATTTCTGTGTTTACACTGTTTTTACGCATACTAGTCGACCTTGATCGGCATCAGATATAGCCATTCCTGTAGCTCAATCTTCGCCATTATGGCCTCTGCCAGTTCTTCCAGATTCCATTCGCTGTGCTTCAGAAGATTCTTCAATTGCATATTCATAAATTCAATGTCTTTCATCAGTTCCAGGAGGGATTTCTTGCGGGGGAAGTTCCTGGAACTATAGTCTTGAAGCCCGGCCAGTTGTGCGGCTTTGGCAATGGCGGCATCCAAAGAACCGATCTCATCCACCAGGTTTAAAGCCATAGCGTCTTCTGCACTGTAAACTCTACCTTCAGCAATGCTGTTAATCTTTTCAGGACTGATGTTTCTGGCACTCATCACGCGGTCTTTAAATTCATTGTATGTGCCCTGTGAATCGCGTTTGAGTGAAGCCAGGAGATCAGCGGGATAGGGTTCCAACGGGTTTAGTGCTCCGGCATATTTACCGTATTTGATGGTTTGCGAACGCACGCCGATTTTACGGCTGAGTTCGGTGGCTTCGGGCAGCATCATTATTACTCCGATCGAACCGGTCAGGGTACCTGGATCAGCATAGATATATTGACCAGCACAGGAGATGTAGTAACCTCCGGACGCCGCTGTTCCGCCCATGGATATCACCACGGGAATCTTGTCGTTCAAGCGCTTGAGTTCCTGATAGATATACTCACTTTCCAAGGCACTGCCGCCAGGACTGTTTACTCTAACCACCACCGCTTTTACTGCAGGGTCTGCTTCGATGCTCTCTACAATCTTACTTACTTTTGCGTGAGAGATGATGCTTTGACCCATTGAACCGGTGCTGCCCATGATGTTACCTTCCAGATATACTACTGCCACCAGAGCGTTTTTGCTGGCGGTAGAGCGCACACTATAGGATGAAGTGCTTACCAGCTTGTCCTTGTCGATTGCGTATTTATCGATGAGGGCACGGCGCGGTTCAGCTTTGTCAATCAGCTTCATCTGTAGAGCTTGATCGGCAGAGATAAAGAAGTCCTCACGGTTGTTATAAACTGCCAAAACATCGTCATTTGTGATGTTTCTACGTTTTGCAATGCCATCTGTAAGCAGGTTGAAGCGATCTGATATTACCTCGGCGATATTGGCACGGGTTCCTTCAGAAAGAGAGGTCTGACTGTAGGGCTCTCCAGCACCTTTGAACTCACCGGCTTGGATCACATGCATCTTCACGCCGATTTTGTCGAAGACTTCCTTGTAGAAAGTGATGTTGGCAGAGCTGCCGGTAAGCATCAATCCTGCGGAAGCCGAGGGTTCCATGTATATCTCGTCAGCAAAGCTGGCCAGCAGATAGTCTCCCTGGTTCATCATATCGCCAAAAGCCACCACGGGCTTGCCGCTGGTCTTGAAGTCCTGTATTGCCAGTTCCAGTTCGTGCAAAGTGGCATAGGAGACCTGTAGGCCCATGGGCTCGATCAGGATACCGTCTATACGCTTGTCGCTTTTGGCGTTACGAATCTTGGCCACCAATCCCTGCATACTGTTCATCTCCTTCATACCAAAGATATTGAAGGGTAATATCTCGCTGTATTCAGGGATGTATGCTCCGGGATTCAAGTGTAACCAGCTTCCGGCTTCTACAGGGGTGACTGGAACGCCTACCTGGCTTATTTTACTAATCTGCTTGCCCGTCCAAAAGGAAAGGGCAATCAGTACGATCAATACTGCTACTACGATCATGATAATCTTTCTGGTGCTCATCTGAGCCTCCTTCGTAAAAATGGTTTTGTTAAAAGGGAATGCAGCTCTATTACAAGCTGCACTAAAGATGGGTTTTGTGAAAAGCCTTCCCCTGAACAATAAAAAAGTCGTGGCGGAGATGTAGGGATTCGAACCCTAGAAACGCTCACACGTTTACACGATTTCCAATCGTGCTCCTTCAGCCAACTCGGACACATCTCCGCAAGCACATTTGCCAATCTTTTCACGAGCGCCATTCTGTCAAACATTTTAATGTCTAAAGTGTCGATATCCGGTAAATACCATCGTCATATCAAGCTCATCGCAGGCCTGAATGCATTCTTCATCACCTTTGGAGCCACCGGGTTGTATCACCGCTTTCACACCCGCCTGATACAGCTCATCGATGCTGTCTCGATAGGGAAAAAAGCCATCTGAAGCGCATACGGCTTTACTGAGTTCGTGTTTGAATTTATTAGCTTTCCATATCGCGATCGATGTGCTGTCTATGCGGCTGGTCTGTCCTATGCCAAAGCCTACTATCTGATTGGGATAAGCCAGGGCTATGGCATTGGATTTCAAGAGTGCTACAGCCTTCCAGCCATACACCATGGCGTCAAATTCTTCCGAAGAGGGCTGTCGCTGAGTCACCACCTTCCAGGATCCGATGTCTTCCGCCACCAAGTCCCACTCCTGGGCCAAATAACCCCACTGCATGGTCTTGATCTCATACCGGTTTGAGGCTTTGATCAAGAAAGAAGGCTCGTAAGAGATCAAACGGCGACTCTTCTTTTTCATCAGGACATCCAGCACTCCCTTCTCATAACCAGGTGCGATGATGATCTCGGTGAAGATGCGGTTTATCATCACGGCGGTTTCCAAATCCAAGCGCCTGTTTACCACCACAATGCCGCCATAGGGAGCTACTGTATCTGTTGCAAAAGCGTTCCGGTATGCCTCGGAGAGATTGCTACCACTGCCTATGCCACAAGGATTGCAGTGTTTGATGATGATTACAGTAGGATCCTTGAACAAGCGTATCGCCTTCAGAGAAGCATCGATATCCATAATGTTGTTGAAAGATAGTTCCTTGCCGTGCAATACATTCCAGCCATCAGGGTGACAGGTGTAGAATGCAGCCTTCTGATGTGGGTTCTCGCCGTAACGCAGGGATTGATGCTTGTTTGCGCTGATGTCGATAAATGGAGGCATGCTCTCTTCCGGAACGGTTTCGCTGCGGAAGTCTTCCAGATAATCAGCGATCACAGCATCGTAATTGCTCACCATAGCAAAGGCCTTTTGCGCTAAATAACTGCTCCAGCACTCCGGGATCTGGCTATCTTGCTTCAGATGCTCCAGAGTCGGCTCATAGTCACGATAGTCACAGAGCACGGTTACATTGCGGTAATTCTTTGCGGCAGCCCTGATCAAGCTGGGCCCCCCGATATCGATGTTTTCTATGATCTGTTCGTGACTGCTGTTCTCCTCCATCCTCACTTCGGCAAAGGGATAGAGGTTCACTACCACAATATCGATCTGTCCTATATCGTGTTCTTTCAGGCTGCGCAAATGGCTCTCTTTATTCCGATCCGCCAGGATCGCACCGTGAATCTTGGGATGCAGGGTCTTTACTCTACCGTCCAGAATCTCCGGAAAGCCGGTGTAATCGCTCACTTCCACCAATGAATTGCAGAACTGCCTTAGATGCTTGGCGGTACGTGAGGTAGAGAGAATCGTATAGCCCAAGTTTTCCAGTCCCATGGCCAGAATCTCAATTCCAGTTTTATCTGATACGCTGATAAGTGCGTATTTATTCATGAATTCCATCCTCGTCGAATTGATCGACTAAATCTTTTATATCTTTCTTGTTTATATATGTTTCCAAGCGATTGTTCAGTTTACTGTCGCTGTACATCTCCAAGGTTACCTTTACCACTTGTTCCGGTTTTTTCTGAATCACCTCTTCACGCACATCTTTATCGATAACACTCACCAAGACTATGCCCCCCAGAATGATTAGCCAGTTTACATAGATCCAGAAAAGGAAGATCGGTAAAGCTGCCAGCACGCCATAAACGGCTTGATAACTGGTGATATTATAGATATAATAATCAAAAAACGTCTTGATCAGGGACCAAATAACGGTAGTCCAGAATGTCCCCACGATCAGGCTTCGCTGTTTGATACGTGCAGTGGGCAGGAGCTTATAGAGGAAATATAGCGCCATAAACTGAGTTACAAAAGGCAGGATAAACATCAGCCAGGTGAATATCTTCAGCTTTACCAAACGCGAAATGATAGGTAAAGAGGAGCTGGAAAACAGCAGTACCAAGATAATGAAACCAAAGACAAGCGTGCCAAAGAACTTCACAAACTGAGCCAGAATATCGGGATTCTCCCGCGCATGAGTGCTGAGGATGCTGTCGAAAGTGGCTCGAATATTATTGAACAGCAGATACGAGGATATCAGCAGGATGGCAAAGACCATGATGTTTAGCCCCATCCTCCGAGCGATCATCTCATTGATCATATCCATCACCGCTTCTGCCGAGCCTGGAATGAAGTTCTTTGCCACCACGTCTGCAATCTTGTCTTTCAGGTTCAGAAAGGGCAGATCAGGAGCAATCATCACGATAAAGGTAATAAAGGGAATGAATCCCAAAATCGTTACATAGGCCAGGCTACCAGCTTCCCGCGGGATCCGTTTCTTGATGCTGCAGTTTATCACCAGGGAGACGAAGCTGCTGGATTTCTTCCACAACTTCTTGCGCCGGATGGGATTGCTGATATTCAGCCAGATGCGGTACAAACTAACTACGAGCTTACGCCAGATTGCACTTAAGATATTGTACACAAATGACTTTCCGCTTCGTTTCTTCTTTCCCATATCATTCCTCCCTCAAGGCTACAACAGGATCCAGATTTCCTGCTTTGATGGCAGGGGCAATTCCAAACACCAGCCCCACTCCCACCGAGACCAACAATGATGTCATTATCATCGAGGGATTTGCTATCAAGGGCATCTGTAAAAACTTGCCTACCATATCCAGAATGGAGTATCCCAAGATTATTCCCAATAGACCTCCCATACCGGTTACCAATACAGTTTGTACCAGAAACTGGATGAAGATGTCGAATCTGCGCGCTCCTACGGCGATCCTGACCCCAATCTCCCGCGTGCGTTCCTTGATGGAGGCCAGCATTATGTTCATAATCACGATTCCGCCGACCAACAGGGAGATCACACCGATCAGCACAAAGATCATGCTGAAGATTTGTGCATTCTGCTCCATCTGCATCATGTCTTCCTTTGCCGATGAGACATGAAACACCTCTTTCCCACGCTTGATATTGAGTAATATGCCTTTCAGCTTTTGTTGAAGGGCCAATGCTTGCTCGGGATTGTGTGCTATTACCTGAATCTGGTCCACTTTATTATCGCCGCCAAACTTATTCATTGCCACCGATATCGGAATGAAACTGCGCTGATTCAGGTATTCCATCACGTTGCCGCTCCACATACCGCCAGATTCGTTCATCCACACTTTCTCAGTCATGATGCCGATCACCCGAAACACCACTCCATTCACGCTAACATTTTGCCCCAGAGGATCTTTACCGGCAAAGAGATCACGCGCTACGGAGGAACCCAGCACGATTGCATTACTGCTTTCTCGCACATCCAGATTATTGATGAATCTTCCTTTATCTATATACCAGTTTTCCGCTATCTGAAAATCCGGCATCACACCCAGGCAGGGGCCGTCGTATGTAGTGCCCTTGAAACTCAATTGAGAGTCCCAAAGATTTATCGTGGGATTCATCGCTTTAGCTTCGGGAATCAATTCCCGGATGCGGTTCACCTCATAGATATCCAGAGAGGCATATCCCCCTTTGCTGAAGTCATAATCCCAATTCCTGCCCACCTCAATCTTGTTTATACCTCCGCTTTCCTCCATCCAACTGAGCGTTGTGGCGTTCATCCCGCTTAAGATCGCCAAGACCACCATGATGCACATCACACCCAGCACTATGCCCAGAATGGTCACCAAGCTGCGCACTTTACGCGTCATGATATCGGAGATTCCGATGTGCAGTGATTCACTCAGCGAGATCGCCATTATCCACCAGTCCGTCCTTGATTTTTATAATACGGTCTGCCCGGCTTGCCACAGTTGGATCGTGGGTAACCATGATCACCGTATTGCCGGCCCTGTGCAGATTTGCAAAGATTTCCAGGATATCTCCACCAGCCTGAGAATCCAGGTTTCCGGTAGGTTCGTCTGCCAGGAGAATTGAGGGATCGTTCACAATAGCGCGGGCGATCGCCACGCGCTGCCGCTGCCCCCCAGAAAGCTCATTGGGTTTATGTTTCAGACGATCAGAGAGTCCTACACCATCCAATATTTCCAAGGCTTTCGCACGACGCTTTCGCGCTGAGACTCCAGAATACATCAAGGGCAATTCTACATTCTTCAGGATACTCAGGTGAGGCAAGAGGTTAAAAGACTGAAACACAAAACCTATCTTGCGATTACGGATGCCCGCCAGAGCCTTTTTAGGGAGTTTACTCACAAGATCCGAATCCAGATAATACTCTCCCGCACTGGGTCTGTCCAAACAGCCGATAATGTGCATCAATGTGCTTTTACCTGATCCTGAAGGCCCCATTATGGCGACAAACTCCCCGGA
>JALOBM010000003.1 GCA_023228285.1 Candidatus Cloacimonadota bacterium
TAAATTCCCAACTCATTGTTTCTCAGGTTATTTGAGGACATTTTATATTCCTCAGTTCTTATACTCTATCTAAGGCCAAGCGACCAACTACATTTTTTTCATCTTCGTATCTCAGTCAAGGTCTTTTTCATAAATAGTCTACCTTGCTGTATCTCTGTCTCTTTGGATTAAAGAGTGCCGCAGTAGATATCATCGGGTTATCATCGAGTGAGCACTGGATGATAACGGCTTTATATCAGCTTCGGCACTGCTTGAAGCAAGGAGGAAGATAGCACGCAGATGACGCAGATCAAACGGATTGACGCAGATTTCTATATAGTATCGCCCTCTGGGCTGAGGTGTCCACCTGTACGTTTTCGCATCGGCGATCGCCGAATCGCCGTCAAATCCGCGAAAAATGAAGGCAGGAGAACATCCTGCCTTCGAGTGAGTTTTAGAATCTATCAACCTGCCATCATGGCTGCGATATCATCATCGGGATTTGTAATTTGTTTCAGGCCAAAGGTATCGATGATCACTTTGGCAACTGCGGGGGACAGGAAACCTGGCAGAGTGGGCCCTATCTGGATATTCTTGAAACCTAGATACAAGAGTGCAAGTAATACTGCCACAGCTTTCTGCTCGTACCAGCCAAGATCAAAGGATAGTGGAAGCTTGTTCACATCATCCAGACCAAAGGCTTCTTTCAGCTTCAGGGCAATTACTGCCAGAGAATAGGAGTCGTTGCACTGTCCAGCATCGAGGATGCGCGGGATGCCGCCGATGTCACCCAGATTGAGCTTGATATAGCGGTACTTTGCGCAACCGGCAGTGAGGATAACAGTATCCTTCGGAAGCTTCTCTGCTACTTCAGTAAAATATTTGCGGCTCGGCATCCGGCCATCGCAACCCGCCATTACCACAAAACGCTTGATTGCACCGGATTTTACCGCTTCGATAACCTTGTCCGCCAAAGACAATACTGTAGCATGGGCAAATCCGCCAACGATCTCGCCGGTTTCGATCTCTTTGGGAGCCTGACATTTTAGCGCAGCTTCAATAACCGGACTGAAGTCCTTTGGCTTGCCGTCTTTCCGATCCGCAATGTGAATTGCTCCGGGATATCCCGTCATACCTGTGGTGAACATTCTGTGCAGATAGGTGTTCTCCTTACGCAAAGGTACAATGCAGTTTGTGGTCATCAGGATAGCTCCGTTGAAGTTTTCAAAATCCTCCAACTGATGCCACCAGGATGAGCCGTAGTTGCCATGAAAATGCTTGTATTTCTTGAAGGCAGGATAGTAGTTTGCCGGCAGCATTTCGCTGTGAGTGTAGATATCCACTCCCTTGCCTTCGGTCTGGATCAACAGTTCTTCGAAGTCTTTCAGGTCGTGTCCGGAGACCAGAATACCGGGTTTTTTGCCGACACCGATATTTACGTGGGTAGGTTCGGGATTGCCATAGGTGCTGGTGTTTGCTTCATCCAGCTTTGCCATTACTTTCACGGCGTTTTCACCGGTCTTCAATACCATTGCTACCAACTGATCGGCACTCAGGCTGTCATCGATGGTGGCGGCAAGACCTTCCATGATAAATTTGTTTACATCATCATCCATAAAACCCAGCATTGCGGCATGATCGCCATAAGCGGAAATGCCTTTCAGACCGTAGGTGATGGTTTCGCGAAGGCTGCGAATATCTTCTTTTTCAGTTCTCAACACACCCACTTTGGCGGCAAATTCGGGATACTGATCCTTTGTGATCTTGAAAGTGGCAGCTTCCGGGCAGCTTCCGCATTTGTCGCCGATGAGGGCGCATAGTTCATCTTTGCGTTTGTCTCTGAGTGCCAAAGCTTTGTCGATAAGAGCAGTGATAACGCTCTCGTCGAAGTTTGCATTGGTGATGGTGGTAAACAGGCCTTGCATCACGAACAAAGCGTCTTCAGGATAGTATCTGCCTTCCTGGACAAGTTTGTGATCCACGTGTGCCAGGCCCCTGAGGCTGTAAATAAGAAGGTCCATCATGTGTGCCAGAGTTTCTGGCTTTCCGCATACGCCTCGCATGGTGCAACCCATGTTGCGGGCGGTTTCTTGGCATTGGTAACAGAACATGCTCATGTTTGTTTCTCCTATGTGTTTTATTATGGTTTTGGCATCTTTACTACGAGGATGCGCATCACACTGTCACCCTCATTGGTTACGGCATGGGGAATATCTTTGGGGCTGTCGATAATGGTGCCCGCAGGGAAGGTATTGGTCTCTTCACCGATAGTAACGGTTGCGTTGCCTTCGATTACGTAAAAAGCTACATTAACAGGGGTTTTATGAGCCTTAAGGTGTGCTTTGGGCTCAAATTCGATGTGTACGATCTCTCCTTCAGGTTGGCTGTAAAGTTTTGTACCGACCATACCCGTGGCATTGAGTACGGGAGGGATATTCTTGTAAAACCTGCTTTCCATCTACTTCTCCTTAGATTATCTTTCCATCTACACTGATGATGTTTACCTTTACAAAGTGCATCTTGCCCGCACGCTCCAGAGCTTTCTGCAAGAGTATCTCCGTGCCGCCGCAACCGGGAACTTCCATCCTCACGATGGTAACGCTCCTAATCTCATGCAAAGTAAATATCTGCGCCAGTTTATCGATGTACCTCTCCACATCCTGATCCAGTTTGGGACAAAATGTAATAACAATCTTACCCTTCAGAAAACGGCGGTGGAAATCGCCAAAAGCATAGGGTACACAATCTGCTGAAATCAACAGATCAGCTTTCTTCGTCGATTTTGATAATCTGTCGCTTCATTTCTGTACCTCTATTAGTTTTATTATTGTATTCAAAAGAGATCTCCCTTCTTCCACCAAATCGAAAGCATGTTTACTCATATTCCACTGGCTTACTAACAAACGCATGGAACCTACTACCATCCGGAAAATGTGAAGTGGATTCAATTCGGAGCAAATCAAGCCCATACTTTGCCCTTCACGAATGTATCCCATTACTTCATTACGATGGATGTGCATAATGGAGAGCAATTGCTCCTCAAATGAATGATCGTTCTTAAATAGCTCTTCACTAAACATCACCATGGCCAAATCAGGATCCCGGGTGAAAAGTTTGTAGCGGTCCATTACGAAGTGACTTAGCTTTTCCAGGGGATTCAGGTTTTGGCTATTTATACGATGGATTACAGAGCAGGATATGTCTTCAAAGTAACAGAGGATCATTGTAACTAGCTCTTTCTTGCTGCTGAAATGGCGATACAAAGCAGCGTCGCTAATGCCGATGCTCTTCGCCAGGTTCTTAGTAGTGAGCTTTTCATAGCCCTGCTGTGCAATCACGCGGATGGCAGCCTGTAGTATTTCCATTTGTCTTGAAGTAATATCCATCATATCTTCCTTAGTATTGGCGCACGTAAGTAAGCGCTCACTAACTAATCTAACTGATCCCACTTTTGGAGCAAGTTCTTTTTTCTGATTAAGCGCAATTAGGGTCTGGATGTCCCTGAAATTGCTTGCTATTTGTTTGAAAGCAAAGAACTTGTCGTCTCGGAGAAAAATGTGTGTCATTCACTCTATCCGTTTATTTCGGTTATGCAAGAAATCGTAAAATAGGATGGATAAGGTGAATGCCTCTTGAGAAGATATTTGTAGCTGATATGTGTAAGGATATCAACAGTGCATCGTGTGTAGTATAAAGAAATGCCTTGTCAATAAAAGCATAATAAAAGATTCTGTCTATAGAAAGAATAAAGTGAAGAGAGGATAGAAGATCAAGCACCAACGCAGGTTTTGGAAAATTGCAAAAACGCAATACAGCGTGAGAGACGATAATCCTTTTGTGGCTTATCTGAAGGGGGCTATTCAAATAGCCTTGCTGTGTACTGCTTTTTTTCTCCTTTTAATCCAGTATGGCAGCCAATCAGATTATTCCAAAGCGGGAACTAAGAACGGAAATTATGTTACTTTCGAATCGAGTTATACTGACGAACCGGTGTCTTTGCCCACATCCAAATCTTCCGGAACGTTATCGAACAAAAGAGATATACTCACTCCTCTCTTCGGCTTTATTCCACGTTATGTGGCGATAATGAGCTTCGTGATAGTATTCGTAATTTCCTGCGGTGTTGTCTATATGTATCTGCGGATTTCTGGTCTCTTGCGTTAGTAACCTATTCCTAAGATCAAATCCACAGCAGTTTCGCCTTCTTTTGTTTTACTAAAGCGCACCCCGGCCGTACTGAATCCGGAAAAAGCAGCACCGATCTCCGCAATCAACTCCAGGCCATAGGAGTATTGTTCTGGAACTATGGTCTCGTCCTGGGGCACAGCAAGATCGTAAAAGATTCCCAAATTGATGTCTTCCAGGTAAATCTGCGGATTCCACATACCTTCCCGAATCTTGAGCAAGGGGGTATAAAGGGTATTGCGCAAAGTAGCCCCTTTGTTCGCAGCCATTTCTTTGCTGTATCCGCGTAAAGAGTAAAATACGTCGTCCGAATCTGCGTCTGGATCGTAGGCAAGATTCAGAGTACTGTTCAATTCAGCCGGGGCAAACAACTTCTGCCGGACAGCGAACTGTCCCTGCCAACCGGTACGGTATCTGCTATCCAGGCTTAAATCATCAAATTCCATATACAGAGTATTGCGGATTCCCGCCTGCCCGCTAGCCCAGGAAAAGCTTTGACTGATGAAAGGATATGCCATATAGCTGTCGAACTGATCTCTGGCCTTTAGCCCCAAGCCCGCATTAATGCTGTTGAGCCCGTAATTCTGACGCTGGAATAGCGAGATGGAGTTATTCAGAGTAATGCTGATATCCTCATCGGAGCTGATGATCAGATCCTGATTTAGGGGGCTGAAGACACGGCTGCCAATAGAGAGATCGCCAATTACTGTCTTGCGTTGGGAGTCGTACACAGCCTGAAGTTGCCACATGGGAACATCTCCCACTGCATCCATACCTACCAGAACTGCTCCGATAGACAGGGAGTCCGCGGTTCCTTCGATGATGGGTAAACGCAATACCCGCGGATTGATCATGTGAAAGATGTTTTGGCAGTAATCTCCCTGATAGATGGAGCTGCCATCAAAGAGAGTGCTTTGGCCGCTAAACTTGCCTTTGGCAAAGGGTGGAACAGGTTTTTTTACGACCGGGCGTCGGATTTCCTTGAGGTTTACACTTGCTTGATACACGTCCATCCCCCCGGCATTGGGTGAGAGATAATACATGGTGTCAGAATCCGGAAATACAGGGTTTTTCAGGTAGTCATCGCTATACAGGCTGTATGTCCGCTTACTGTTCAGATCCAGAATGTAGCCTTTCAATTGGTCGTTTAAGGTTTCATTATAATGCAACTGACCGTCTTGAGCGCGTAACAAAATGTGCGCTCCAGGCCCGCTTACAATAAGGATCAGCTTGCCCTGCTCCAGGGCGTATATATCGCTATTGCTCCAATAAGCTTTTGCATTCAGGTAGATCAGGCCGTTCATCAGGGAAATGGAGTGGATCAGCTCTTCGCCATCATACAGGACTCTTTTGCTCCTTGAAGCGGGATCGAAATTGAAGAGGACAGAGCCTCGATACAAGGGCTTGTCTTCCGCGATCAGTAAACTTCCGTCCGCTTGGGGCAAGAATGCCCTCACCCTGCCTTCATAAAGGATTCTGCTGCCATAACCTTCTTTCAACAGAATCTGAGTGATGGCACCATAACCGTCGTTTTCCTTATTGGCAAAGCCCCGCTTATATTCATTGCGGCTATAAAATATCCTATCTCCCAGAATGTGATAAGCTGCTGGGAAATCTGTGGCTTGATTAAGGATGGTTTCTGGCTTTGTATTGGGATTGCCAAGATCAATACGCATGAGTTTGTAGCTGGAGAATGAAGATCCGGGGCCGGTCTTTACCTGATGTCGGTGAGTGTAGTACAGTGCACCCTGGTGATATTTCAGATTGTCTTTTTCCCATCCATCCTTCGTGATCTGCTTGCGCTCGATGTTCTTCACGCGAGCTTTTTCGCTGGCCTGCCAATCGTTCCACAAGTTTTGTAAAGGGACTCCATAAGCATTGTTGAAAGCGGGATCCAAAGCCAAAGCAGGAGTTATCATGTTTGTGTATGCCTCCATTTTGGAGGAGTTATCTTTATACAGGGCGGCGAACTTATCCTCCCCGTAGGTCTCTGCTAGATACCGATGAAAGCTGCCACCAAACACATAATAGTGAGCCAGAGGAGTATCCTTAGAATAATAGGAGGCTTTGGTGCGAGAGGGTAATTTGTCTTCGCGAGCCAAAGCGGAGATCAGAGCGGAGTAGTATGCACTGTTCATCCTGCCGCTATAGTCGGAAAGCTTGGATTCGCCATAGACGGTGATGCCTTCCGTCATCCACATGGGCTGATACATCTGCACATAAAAGAGGTTGCCGAAAATTGTACGCAAGATGGAAGGAAGTCCGGATTCGTGAGTCAGTTGCAGCTGATGGATATATTCATGTGGAGCCACGATCTGAAACCAGTCCTCACCGTAAGAAAGCTCATCATTGGTGGGTGGATACATATAGAGACCAATCAGATTGCCGGTCGGGCTGGCAAAGCCATTAACCAGGTTGCCCATGTCTTCCAGCTTGATTGCAGCACGGGGATAAGTGTTTCCGGTTAGTTGCTCCAAGCGGGGACGGTAGTACTCGATTACCTGCAGTACCTGGAGGGCTTCATCTTCCATCCCGGGGTGGTAATAGACCATGAAGTTGTCGTTTGCCAGGGTCTTCACTTCGCAAAATAGGAAGCTTGAGACAGAATAAAACACAAGAATAAATAACGCTTTAATGATTTTCATATTCTGGATCCCAATTATTTTGCTCAATATAGAATGGTTGATAAATCGGTCAAGAGAATTCCGTGCTCCTTCTTTCACAGCATCAGGTGGATGTATCATCAACTCATCGCCTACCAGTTCGATAGGTATGCTAGTGCTATGTCAAGCTTGGTGTGGTTATCTCTGTATTGCCACTGCAATCGAAGGGAGTTTTGAATCACTCTCCTCTTTCCCTTTGTTCGATGCAGTGATGAAGCTGATATCAAGGCGTTATCATCCTGTGCTCACTCGATGATTACCCGATAATATCAGGTTCAAGTATCGATAACTCAGAGGGGGAATGAAGCTTTTGAATCGTCGGCAGAAGTATCTGCCAAAATGGAGTTTGGCAGCACAGTAGCAAAACGACATTCGTACCCTGACGAGTCACTAGATCCCATATAAAAGAGCCGGGATATCCTACTCTGGGGAAATCCCGGCGAATGTATGAAGGTAGTGTTATCAGTTTATTTCATCAGCATTACTTTTCTGGTGAAGGCTTCAGATGAAGCTTCCATCCGAATCAGGTAGATACCGCTGCTTACGCCTTGACCACGGGAATCCTTACCATTCCACACTTTGCGGTGCTCACCGGCAGGCAGATCCCCATTAAATATCTCGCTTACCTTCTGTCCCTTCAGATTGTACACGCAAAGGCGTACCGGACCATCGTTGGCGAGAGCGAATGCGATGTTGGTTTCTGGATTGAAGGGATTGGGGTAGTTTCCGAGCAGAGAAGTGGTGTTGGGTATCTGCATTGGGTCTTCCGTATCCGATCCGCCCCAAGAGAATTCCACCATTTCGCTTTTCTTGCTATTGCCCTCAATGTACTTAGCGATTACATAGTAACAATAATCTCCGGTATTCAGAAGAGTTTCCTGATATGAGGGCATTTGCACTTCAGCTACCAATTCATAAGCACCGGCACCATAACGGCGATGAACCTCATATGAGTATATTGCGAAGTCTGGCTCCAGAGGTGGATTCCAGCTGAGGGACATCAGTGACTGATTGATCTGATGAGAGATATCGGTTACCGGCTTCAGGTAGTTCAGATAGAAATCTTGCTCCAGAATGGGAGTTTCATCGGTGAGAGTAAGGGTATAGGTATCCATGCTGTAGTAACCTTCTCCGCCAACAGAGAGCTCATGCTCTGCAAGAGGCATATACAAGCGGTAGAAGCCTTCCATGTTTGGAGAAGTACAGAGTCGGTTCTGATTGCTTACAAACACATTAGTGAAGTCCACATTGGGGTCGGAACTGCTTACGATGCCTTCAACCTTACCGGCATAGGCCAGGTAACCGCTGGTACGGACGTCGTCTATAAACCATCCGGGAGCTACTCCACCGTAGTTTGGCGCACCAAAGCTAAAGCGGAATTGAACTGTCTGGTTACCGTAACTTGCCAGGGGAATCCTCACCAGTGTCCAATCTTCCAAAACTCCTTGGTATCCGGGGCCTGCAAGTGCCACTACATTGCTAACGGGGTATCCGTTTTCTGGGCTAAGCACTTGCCATACTGAACCGCCATTGGTCGATATCTTTACGTTACCGCCGGCATTGACCGTACCGGTGTTGTATTTGTGCCAAAACTCCAGCATGAAGTTTGCACCTATGTAAACAGGTTGTGTTGTGAGATTATAACTGGCTCCGGGGCTGAAGTCGGAATCGAGTCTGGTAGCCCAGATCTTCGAACCGCTGTGGGCTCCGGCATACTCCGACACTCCCCATTCCCACCCGTTGTAAGCAGGTGAAGGTTCGAAGTATCCATTATCATATTCGAAGTCTTCGCTCATACCGGTGGTTCCCACACTTACCAGAAGCTGTGATGTATCGACGTTTGCATGATCCGCAAAGTAGCTCACATAGAATGTGATATTGTTACCCTGGGGTGTATCCGGGGATAGTGTGATGGGAAACATCATTTGTACAGTGCTTAGCGCTGGTACTGTTGCGATGCTCTCTCCAGTGCTTTCGAAGGTAACGTAGGGTGATATGCTCATGATACTGGCAGAAAGATTGAAGATATCCAGTTCTGAGATGTTGCTGAAGTTCACCACCATCTCTATTGTCTCGCCGGGTTCAGCCAGACCATTGGCATTGCCCTGAGCGTCGTTCATCATGTAACTGCTTACCATTATGCTTGGTCTGCGAACGGTGAAGCTTACTGGGTAGTTCCATTCGGATTCATCGTTAGTGATGTGCAACATCAGCTCAATCATGCTTCCGTCTGGGCAGTCCTCATCGATATACACAGTGATTGGGGTTTTATTTATGGCGCTGTTATCTCCGGGGATATCCGGATACAGACTCTCCCCTTGAACCAATTGTGCGAATGGGTGATTGATGCTGGCAGATACTGCGGCATCCGTTGCTGTGTTTAGCCCTTGATTGATCAGGCGAATTCCCAGTTCCACGGTCTCGGTTGGTTCGGCGATGTTATTGCCGTTGGGATCGGTTACTATGAGGTCGTGTACAATCAGGTGCGGTGTTTCATGCAAGACCGGAACTGTAGTGATGATAAGAGCGGATTGGTTCGAGAGCTGAGCTGCTCCGGGGGCATACTGATTGTTGTAGGTATATTCCAATCCCACGGTATTGCTGTGGTCTTTGATTCCGATGGTGGCATAATTACCATGCCTGGGAGAGTATCCACCCCCGCCAACGTCCATATTATTGAAATCCAGATATTGGATCTTGATCTTACCATCGCCAAGACTGGTCGGATGGTAGTTGGGATCATAGAAGATTACCTGGAATGTTTCCAGGGAACTGCGGTTGTATCCGTTGCGCATCTTGCTATACTCTATGATAAAATGATGGTTTTGGGCATCGTAGTATTTATATATACCGCTATCGCCCAACAGGATCAAGTCGTCCCAAAACGCTGCGATCATCGGTGATGGCCCAAGCCCGCCCGGCAGACGGCAGTTGCGGAATTCGGAGTTCTCAGTAACTCCCATTGCAATAAATCCGTTGGTGCTCACTGTAATCTGATTATAAGGCACACCATAAAATGGGAAAGTAAAGGGCAAATCAACTACTTCAAGAGTAGTGCTGCCGGTTTGGTCGCCTTCATCATCGCTGGTACCGCTGTCGCTAAGGGTGTTCAACCTGATCCCTCCTCCACTGAGAGTGGGGTCGATCTCGATCCATTCGTAAGTGGGGCAATCCATGAACTGGATATCGCTCATATCGTATATGAAGTAACCATAGCTATCGGGTCCCATCGGTGTGCTTTGGCTTACGTTTCCGATCGAAATGTTAAAAAAGGCATCCTGCATGAATCCGCTTTCATTGCTGAGGCGTACCCTAAAGGGAATTTGCATGCCGGGCACGAGAAGAGAGCGGGCAAATAGCCCGAAACTATCCAGAGTCCAAGTAAGTTCACCTGCATTGATGGTACCCACATAAGCACTATTATCTTCTACCAACACCAGGTCATTCAAGGAAAACAGCTGTGCGTTAACATTTTCAACGGAGGCAGTAGAGGAGTTTTTTATTCCCAGGTTCAGGGTTCCGGTTTCTGCTGGATCGAGTATTGAATTACTCCCAGCCTGTACGGTAATGCTTTCCACCGCCAATACGGCGTTGTGAGAGCTAATGTGAACAGGGAATTGATGCTGAGTACCAGCTCCATCGGTGAGAGTAAGCACCAGTCTGATGTCGTGATAACCGGGCAGATTGTGAGCGATATCAAAGAGCACAAATTCCTGTGCTAAAGCGGTTCCTCCGCTTGGGATATTCGGGAAGCTGATCTCTTCGCTCAGTAGTTCAATATAGGTATCTTCGGAGCTAACTGTACCACTGAGGGATACCAGTTCCACATCCGCAGTATTTTTGGCGGATAGCATCACAGCGATGCGTTCTCCGGCTTCCGCAGAGGCATTATCATTGCCCGCAGAACCGCTACTACCATCGTCAACGATCAATAAATCATGATAAACTAAGCCGCCGACATCTGGTTCCACATAGATCTGTGCTGGTTTTTTATCGTTCTTGGCTGCAGTTACAAGGATGCTCGTAGAGATTCCACCAGAGATATGAAGAGTGATGTTTCCAAATTCATCGGTGTATCCGCGATCCAGAATAGTGTTCTGATCTTCGCTGAATGCAGTAACGCTAGCATTTGCAATAGGATTGCCATTGGCATCCGTTATGCTTACATCCAGCAGATTTGTGCCTAGAGTAAGAGTAGCGGGGGCATTGATCTGCAAGCTTTCGGGAATGCCAACAAATACTTCCATGGTTGGATCGCCCATCAGATTGCACCAGTGTGCGAAGTAATTTGCCTCATTACTGTGTGAAGCTCCATACACCTCTCGGATGAACAGCCTGCCATTCAACAGAGCTTCACCCATGCTGCGCATATTGTTGGCAAAAATAGCGTTAAAGATACCGGCATTCAGAGTGTTATTAAACATGGTATGCGTTCCGCTGGTTGCCATACCTATAGCGGTAACTGCTCCGGAGGTATTTTGCGCAGTGCCCAACCGGATGAAGGTCTCTGTAGTGCCATCTCCATAGGAGCTGCCAAAGTTTCCGGTACTGCAGGTCAGAATTACCGCATGCGGAAGCATAGAACCGTTGTTCAGCGAAGAGCCGGGGCTCCAACCACTCATACCTATGTAACCACGATAGCCGAAGAAGTTTACGCCATCGTTGATACCGCTGTTTATAGCTGAAGAGTAGCTTCCGCTGTAGCTTTCGAAGAAGCTGTAATCGGGATTTACCATCTCAGCAAGTTCTTTAACATATTTGCAGTTATAAATGCATGAGACACCGGAGGAACTGGGGTCTCCGACCAAGAGTATTCTATTCAGCCAAGCCGCTGATGTGGGATCGTTTACAATGTCTTTTTCGTATTTATATACTTTGCTTAAAACAGTGGACAGTTGATCTGCGGTTTGCACGGAAATGCGGCCTATGAAGGCGTCTCCCAGATAATCGTTTCCAGCCAGGAAGGTATAAGGATAATCCCCTTCTCCGCCATAATTGGAGAAGTTTTCATAATGTGTGGGTATCTGCGGAGTATCACCTATTATCACTATGTAATCCGGTCGAGTGGCAGGATCGTTGTATTGAATTTGAATAAAGTTCTTGATAGCAGAAGAGGTCGAGCCTGTATCTTGAGTGCTCACCAGGTTCACTTCGTGCCCTTTTTGCCGCTTCCAGTTTGCAAACATATTGACCTGGGTCATATAGAATGTATTCACACCACTGGGGTAGATCATCAGGATTCTGCCATATTCATCCCCGCTGTGCAGGTTCCGGTAATCTGCAAAGTTCAATAAATTGGCTTCATAAATATCGCGGAAGGCTGGCGAATAATCTGCATAGGCAGGAATCTCCAGAGCGCCCTTTTCGTTTGTGAAGGATATCTTGATATCGATCTCTTCATGTACTGTCAGTTCCCCGCTCTGCGCATTCCATTGCAGGGGATTTACGCTGAATTGGAGCACGCGAAAATCTCTGAGAATAGCAATCTGATTGGTTTGTACCAGATCCTTGGGGGCAGATTCATTGTATTTGCTGCGATCGTACAGAAAGTTCGCTTTGTTTTCCTCGGAGTCAAAAACTGGCATCGGGTGGATGTCGCCAATGGTCTTGCTGCGTCCGCTGGTTACCTGTAGTTGGTAGGAACCGGTGGGGGGCAAGATGATGCTTCCGCTGAAAACTGGAAGATTCGGTCCCCCAGTATCTGCAGATTCTGAGGATTCAGCCATACTGAGAACATGAAAGTCTTCATTCTGAATGCTTTCTGTACTAATCTTCAATTCAGGAGTCCGGAACTTCAGTTCCAAATCTCTGGTATGAGAAGATGCAAGCGTTAACGGACCCGCCAGAAGGGTCAGCACTGTAAAACAGTTTAATAGTAATAGTAGAATCAGCTTTTTTCTCATTTTTTCTTATGCTCCATATACGTAAAAGGAACCTGAAACATATCGTCAGGTTCCTTTAGAATTTATTGAACTAGTTAAAACTGGTACGCATCAGTTCATTTTATAGAAATAGATACCGTTGTCGCGGGTACCAACGATCAAAGTGTCGTCAATCATATTGACGGTGTTCACATATCCGCCTTCGGTAATCTGTTTGACCAGCCGTGGACGGGCAGGATCGCTGATGTTGAAAACATAGCAACCACCACCACCGGAACTGATCGCTATGGTATTATTGGAATAGGCTATATCCGAAGCGTATCCGGTGGTAAGGTATTCGGCTACATGAACCGGATTGGTCTTATCGCTCAGGTTCACAACCTGCAAACCTCCCTGCCGAGCGGCGATATAAGCATAATTGTTGTGAATAACCACTTGTTCCGCTTCGCCTTTTACGGCCAGTTCACTAATTACTGTACCGCTGGGTTTATCGATTACCAACAAGCCTCTCTGTTGAGCGGCTGCATACAGGTAGCTGGCGTCTATATCCAAACCGGATACTATAGCCGGAACTTCAATACCCCCGTTTGTGTAATTAGGATACACATTAGCCTCATAAGCTCCGTTGTAAGCGAGCAGTGAGATTCGGTTTGACAGGCAATAAGCAATGTCGAATACATGGTTATCTGTGGGAGTGTCCAAGTCATAAATGGCAATGTCGTGGATGTCCTGAGTGTTCCCGATAATGGAATGAAGCCATATCAGACTATCTGGATTTGCGCTATCAAGAATATATATAGTGTCCGTTTTTTGGATTTCATTGATCAAAAGGCGATCATGGGCTGGAGAAACTGATATCCTGCGGGTACGGTACAGGATCTCATCAGAACCATCAGCAGCTTCTATCTTGGTGTACCATTCAAGATGATGATTATCGAGATTAATGGTAGCAACACCGCCCTGATCCAATGCCACAAAAGCGTGTGTATCCCCAATCTCTATCTCACAGGGATTACCGACCACCGGTACCTGCGCCAGGAGTTCATAATTTTTTCCCCCGTCAAAGGCTGTATTGCGTTCTGCACAAGCGGTTAATGCCAGCATAACTACCAGCGACATATATATTAAAACCTTTCTCGACATCAAGATCCTCCATCATATCGATCGCATAATTTTCTTCTAGCAGCTTTGTATGCAAGAAGCATTCCCAAAGCTTTCCTTTTACAAAAAAAGAAAGACTCTGCCTTATGATAATCAGCAGAGCCATGTGTTTATGATATAATTCTCAGCTATTTAGTCCGTGATGCAAAATGACAGGAGTCTCCCCATTCATCGAAACCGATGCTTTCTCCAATGGATTCGATTCGGCGGCTAAGGCAACCTATACACTGATCGGCATTCTCATCCAGGCAGGGTTTACCTTCATACAACTGGTATCCTTCCCGATACTTGGTGTCCGTGATGTTTGGCATCAGCACATTCGCTCCGGCCAATAGCCCCAGTTCTCTTCCTTCGGGATGTAGCGCCTGCAGAGCGGTTGTGGCGGCAATATTTATATCCTTCAATGCAATGCGGCAGCATGCAATCAGTTTTAGGCCCATCTTTAGGGCATTATCGGCATCAAAACCCTCTATCAGGTGCTTCAAAGGAGTTCCATGATGCGGGATATAAGGACCCATGCCCAACATATCTATATCAATATCATAAAAGAACAGGATGTCATTTGCGATGGATTCCACTGTTTGTCCGGGAAGACCCACCATGATGCCCGTTCCCACTTGGTATCCGGTTTTCCGCAATAGACCAAGGCATTGCTTTCGATAATCAAAGCTGTGATCGGCGGGATGCAGTTTTCTATACAAATCCCGATCAGAAGTTTCAATCCTCAGCAGATATCGATGTGCTCCTGCATCAAACCAGCGCTTATATACGTCTTCGCTCTGTTCGCCCAGGGAAAGGGTGATTCCCAGTTTTCCCCCGGAAAGCTGTTTTATTCCAAGTATCAGCTCTTCGATGAAGTCTGTCCAGGCTTTGTCCGAGCGTTCCCCGGCTTGAATTACCAAGCTGCCGTAATGCTGTTCAAAACACCATTTTGCCTCAGCGAGAGCTTCATCCATGCTGATTGTATAGCGTTCAAAATCTGGATTGCTGCTGCGAATGCCGCAATAGTAGCAATTCTTTGTGCAGATGTTACTTAACTCTATGATTCCGCGGAAATAGACCTTGGTTCCCACATACTGTTTTTTTACAGCATAAGCCTGTTTGTACAGGGCTTGCAGCTCATCCTCATTTGTGAGGCTGAGCATTCTAATCAGTTCATTTTTATCTGGACACATCTATTATCACCTCTTTTGATATAATACCTGTTAGTGCAGTATCGGCAAACTATATTCCCGGAATTGCCCTTTCTTAGCTGGTGAACCTGATCAACAACCCCCTCCCTCTCTACCAACGCTGTGGGTCAAGCTATGCCGAAGCAGATATAAAGCTGTTATTATCTAGTGCCCACTCGATGATAACCCGATGATATCTGCTTTATATCTGCTTTACATAAAGAGCTAGTACATGATGTCAAAGAATGATTAATAGTACTTGATGCTAAATTGTTCTTGACAACAATTCCTCGATTTCGATTGGTGCAAACATGGCTTAGCCGCACGGATCAGCTTGCGTAAATATTGAAAATCGCCATTCTCAGAGGGAATTCTTATTCTGGTTCAAGTTAGGCAAATCAGAATGACTGCACAGGAGTAACGATGTCAGACAGTATCTATTCTCAACCATTTTATGCCCGAATACCATCCATGTTGGTAGCAAAAGACAAGCTTGTGGGTCTTAATCCTGAAGATGAGGTGATGTCTCGCTTGGAAAATCGTCTCGAAGTGGAGGGAATCAAGCTGGAAAACATGCGTAAATTTGGATCTGATATACCCGTATCGGAAGAGGATAAGGCACAAGGCAAGCGGGGTTACGAGTATTGGGTTCAGGTACCCGGGTATGCCTACGATTTTCCCGGATTGCTGGTAGAGTCCTTTAACGGTGGCAATTATGTGGCACTAAAGATCGAGAATCCCTTTGAAGACCCTTTCACGCGCATTCCCGGAGCATGGGAAAGATTGATAAAGCACATCGAGGAACAGTGTATTACCACAGATTGGCAGCATTAAGCTGGGGATTGCCTGGAAGAAGTATCTGTCTCGGATTCTTCTGTAAGCATGACAATATACATCAGAGTGAAGGATTGATATAGTGTGAGCCGGTAAGGATGGCAGTGATCACTAACTGTTATAATACTGCAATCCTTCAAGTATTATATACAGTATCGATAATTTGTATTGACAGATTTCCTAGCTATAAAAATAGTGATAGTAAATGAAGCCGCCAGCTTCTGCCTTGCTGCCTGAATGTGCGTGCAGGGCTATACATAGACAACAAATACGTGTAGATAATTACTATTGAAGCAGGCGGAGTTTCCTCAAGGAGATTTCGCCTGCTTCATTTCCGGTAAGAAGGAGGTTCTTATAATCCGGATTAAGCGTTTCAAGGCTAAGACCAAGGAAGTGGTACCGAAAGAGAGAATTAATCAGCAGATTACAGCAGAAAAAGTTCGCCTGATTGGCTCTGATGGTAAGCAAATCGGTGTAGTGTCCATTCGGGAAGCTTTACGCAGAGCGGAAGAAGTTGAGCTGGACTTGGTGGAGATTTCCCCCAATGTCGATCCTCCCGTATGTCGTATCCTTGATTTTAGTAAATATTATTTCCAGAAAGAAAGGAAAGCCAGGGAAGCTAAGAAAAAACAGCATGAAGTAGAGATGAAAGAGATCAAATTCGGTCCCAACACCGAAGAACATGATTATAACTTCAAGAAAAACAACGCGATCAAGTTTTTAAGACAACACAATAAGGTGAAATTCACGGTTCGGTTCCGCGGGCGTCAGATGGCGCACAAGGATCTGGGCTATCGGGTGTTGGAAAAGCTTAAGGAAGATCTTGCCCACATTGTTGACGTGGATCAGGAAGCGGTAGCCGACCGCAATCTTCTTTCGATCGTGGTTTCCCCCAAAAAGGATATTGACCGCATCCTCGCTGAAGCTGATAAAACCCAAGAGGTTCCGGCAGCAACTCCGGCTCCTCAAACAAAGGCTTCCCAGGACGACGAGTAAATAGATATTACCGGCGGGCTATTATCAGCCGGCTCTTACAGAGATTAATTTAAGGAGATACAAATGCCAAAGATCAAAACCAATCGATCTGCCGCTAAGCGCTTCAAGCTAACCGGCACCGGAAAAATCGTGCGTCACCACGCCAAGGCAGCACACATCAAAACCAAGAAAACGCGTAAGTTGAAACGTAACCTTAGCACCAGCGCCATCGTGGTAAAATGCGACGAGAAAAGAATCTACAGAATGCTGGGAATGTAAAGGAGAATAAAGATGCCTAGAGTTACAAATAATGTAGCAGCCCATCGCAGAAGAAAAAAATATATGCTTGCCGCCAGAGGTTATTTTGGCCGCAGGAGTAAGACTTACCGCGTTGCACGCCAGACCGTAGAGCGTGCCATGGCTTTCTCTTTCGCTCATAGAAAGTTGAAAAAACGCCAATACCGCAGCCTATGGATTACCCGCATCAATGCCGCATGCAGATTGAACGACATGAGCTACAGCCGATTTATAAACGGATTGCACAAATCCAATATAGAGATAAACCGCAAAACCTTGGCACACCTTGCCTGGCACGATGCCGGCGCTTTTGCCCATCTCGTTGAGATTGCCAAAAACGCTTAATTGATATGATATACTAAGGGATGCTCCCGAAAGCATCACAATCTATACAGGGAAAGCGGTTTTGGTATTAAAACCGCTTTCTTGCTAATTGACATGATACAAAGGATTGTATAGTGCAAGAAAAGCTGGAACTCATCATCAAACAGGCGGAGCAGGAGATTGCCCAATGCTCCAATACCAATGATATATTGAATAGTAAAGCAAAATACCTGGGCAAAAAAAGTGAATTGAACGGTCTTTATGCCAAAATGAAGGAGTTGAGTCCGGAGCAGCGTCCTGCTTTCGGTAATCAGCTAAACTCCGTTCGAACCAAGATAGAAAGCTTGTTGAACGCTCAAAGCACAGCCATTAAAGAAGCTGCTTGGAAACAGGACCGAAAGACCTTTGATCCCAGTATGCCCGGATTGAATCTGGGACGTGGGGGTTATCATCCCCTCACAATAGTACGCAGAGAGATCGACGAGGTATTTCTCAGCATGGGCTTCGAGATCGCTGAAGCAAATGACATCGAAGATGAATTCCACAATTTCGATGCGCTGAATACTCCGCAGGATCATCCTTCCCGCAATCTGGCTGATACCTTTTATGTAGAGGGTGGAAAGCTCTTGAGAACTCAAACCTCTACAGTGCAGATCAGAGTAATGGAAAGCTATAAACCACCTATCCGTATCATTTCTCCGGGGCGATGTTATAGAAACGATAAACCCGATCCCTCACATTCCCCCGTCTTCCATCAAGTGGAAGCATTGGTAGTAGATAAAGGTGTAAGCATGAGTGATTTGCAGGATACCTTGCAGAACTTTGCGAGCATCATGTTCGGTTCTAGCGTGAAAAGCAGGATCAGACCACATTTCTTCCCCTTCACAGAACCAAGTGCGGAGATGGATATCTCCTGTGTTGTCTGTGCCGGTAAGGGCTGCCGCGTGTGTAAACAGAGCGGATGGTTGGAGATGGGCGGCGCTGGCATGGTGGATCCGGCTGTCTTCGATATCCTGGGCATAGACAGTGAGCTTTACACCGGATTTGCCTTTGGTTTGGGTATCGAGCGCATCGCCATGCTGAAATACAATATTCCGGATATGCGAATACTATTTGAGAATGATCTGCGGATGTTGCGTCAGTTCAAAGGAGAGCTGTAATGAGAATCGCATTATCGTGGTTAAAGCGTTATCTGCCCCTGCAAGATTACGCTGCTGAACTGGCTGACCTCTTGACTTTCGCAGGTATCGAAGTGGAGGCCATCGAAGAGTTGAAAGCTTTGGGCAACACTGTAATCGCTGCCAAAGTCATCTCGGCTGAACCGGTACCGAAGACCGATCATCTGAAGTTTTGTGTAGTGGACATCGGTGATACAACGTATGCCGAAAAGGACGATAATAACTGCATTCAAGTAATATGCGGTGCGCCAAATTGTGAATCCGGAATGATGGCGGTTTTGGCATTGCCCGGCACGGAACTAAAAGACTTTAGTATATCAAAAGCCAAGATCCGGGGGATACACTCCCATGGAATGCTATGCTCGGAACGTGAACTGGGTTTATCGGATAGTCATGCCGGAATAATCCGTTTACCGGACGACATCGCTATCGGAGAACTGGCGGATGTTATCTTCGAATTACCGGATACGATTTATGAACTGGAGATTACTCCCAATCGCAGTGATCTTCTGGGTTACAAAGGTATAGCCCGCGATCTCTCGGCCCGGCTTGGCGTGGCAGTGAAGGAGCCTGAGATCAAGCTTCCGCAATTGAAGCAGTCGGCACTAAAGCTTGGGTTGCACAATGAAGAACCCCAGCTTTGTCCACGTTATACTGCCAGAGTGATTGAAGGTGTGAACGTAAAGGAATCGCCGCTATGGATGAAGATCGCATTGATAAAGAGCGGTTTACGGCCAATCAATAATCTGGTGGATATTACGAACTATGTGATGATGGAGACCGGTCATCCCCTGCATGCTTTCGATTACGATGTTTTGGCATCTCGCAAAGAAGACCAGGGTTATCCGGATATTGTTGTGCGCAGAGCCAGCGAAGCTGAAGGCTTTGTAGCTTTGGATTCCAAAAGCTACAGACTGAATACCGAAGACTTGGTGATTGCAGATGGTAAGAGACCTTCTGCTTTGGCAGGTGTGATGGGTTCAAAGCTATCCGGGATCAACGCAAACACCTCAAACATCGTGTTGGAGAGTGCCGCTTTCCATCCCGGGAACATCCGCAAAACTTCATATAATCACAAAATCAGCTCCGATTCTTCCTACCGTTTTGAACGCCACCTATCTGCTCGCTATGCCAAAGAGATCAGCGATAGAGCTACTCAGCTTCTGGTGGAACTTGGCTGTGCCAGCGCTATGGGTGAATTGATTGATAGCTATCCTCTCGTGGAAGAAGAGATCATCCTGGGAGTTCGTCCTTCCCGCTTTGAGCATCTGGTAGGCTTTAGCATAGATCCCTCTCAGATAAAAGAGATAATGCAGAAACTGGGTTTTGTGTATCTGAAAGACGCAGCTTACATAAAGGGACCGGTGGCAGATCTGCAGAATCTGGCGGATCCGAAAAGCGAAAAAGACAATGCTCAATACTATCGTGTACCCGGTTACCGAAAGGATGTAAGCCGGGAAGCAGATATCCTGGAAGAGCTTGCAAGGCTTATCGGTTACGATAAAGTTCCTGTTAAAACTCCGCCCAAGCAAGTGATGGACCGTCATGCATACCGGATTCAGAAAAAAGCCGCAGAATGGATGGTGGCTTGGGGAGCTTATGAGACATTAAACTACAGTTTCACTGATCCTCTACAGATGCAAAACTTGGGGATGACCGATAGTGAACTGCCCTATATAGGCCTGATCAATCCGCAAAGTAGCAATCAATCCGTGATGCGGGTATCACTGGTACCACAACTCTTGACTAATCTTGCTTATAACTTGAACCATGCTGAACGTAATGTGAGACTCTTTGAACTGGGTAAAGTGTATCTCAAGACAGCGGACGGGCATGTGGAACCCAGACATCTGGGAGCAATCTGCACAGGTAATGTACAAGATGAACATTATAGCGCAAAAAGCAGTCAATTGGGTTACGCTTGGGCGAAAGGCTGCTTTGAAGGCCTCTTGAATAGCATCGGTCTCGATTGGAAAAGTAAAAGTATCAAGCTGCCATATCTGGTTGAGGATGAGTCGTTTGCCTATTACTTCTCCGATCGTTTACTGGGTTACTTCGGCAGAATCACAGCCCCGGTCTTGGAAGCTTGGGGGATAGATGCAACCGTATTGAAACAAGAAGTATGGATAATGAACTGGGAGATGGAGGAATTGATATCTGCCTCCAGAACGCAAAGCATTAGCTATCGTGATATTCCCCGTCATCCGGCTGTCATAAGAGATCTCTCTTTCTTGCTGGCCGATGCATTTAGTTATTGCGAGATCAGGGAACATATCATGGCTTTGGATAAAGGGCTTGTATTGGATGTGCAAGTCTTCGATGAGTACCGTTCAAAGCAAATCCCGGAAGGTTTTAGAAGCCTAAGCTTGCATATAGTACTACAAGACCAAGAAAAAACATTGACAGATGAACGCGTTGATCATGTCATGACATTAATTCAAAATACACTGACAGATAAATATGATTTAAGAATGAGGTAAGGATGGAAAGCCCTATTGTAAACCTGCAGGAGAGATTGCAGAAACTGATCGATCAATACAGCGCAGATAAAAAGACTATGGAAGAGCTAAAAAAGCAGTATGCACAATTAAGAGAAGAAAATGTGCAACTGATGTCTCAGATCGAAGACTATGCCAAACAACTGGGAGAGTCCGAGAGCAGTCTGAAGAGCCTGCAAATAGAGCATAAAGAACTGGAAAACAAACACAAAGAAATGCAAAATATGCTCTTTGGCATAGAGAGCTTTGCTGATGATGCCATAAAGAAAATCGACAACATATTTCCCAAGCTTCAGGAAAGTGAGTAAAACATGCAATCAGTAGAGGTGGAGATCTTTGGGCGTCGTTTTCGCCTGAGAAGTGACAATCCCACCCGCACAGAGAGGATTGCGGCAGAATTGTCGCAACAAATAACAGAACTATATGAAACATACGAACATCTGGATTTTGCCCGGTTACTGCTCCTTGCGTGTTTTCAACGGGAAGAAAACCTACAGAAGGCCCTGGAAGAGAACGATACCCTGAAGAGTGAACTGAACCGAGTGAACCAAATGATCGAGAAAATGATGACATTATAACATATGCCTGCGGTATGCGTGATATGGATTGCATAAAAGCCATTCACTATGAAGGGAATCGAGCCATGGGTAGCATGCGTGCCGACTTGTTTCGGATACATAAAGCCCACAAGGTAGATACCCACCTGCAAAACGGCTTTGTAAAAAGTCAAACATACACGGTACTCGCGGGCCATTAATTCCGCCCTTCCCTTTCTTGGGGAGGCGTAAATAGATCGAAGGAAATATTATTATGCCAAATGCATACATCATGTTGGCAATAGGCCTTGTTTTGGGCTTTGCCATTGCCTTGGTGATATACCTTGCAAAGCGAAACTCTGCTTTCAAACTGATATCACAGAGCAACCAGATAGCAGAAAACATCCGAAGAACCGCACAAACGGAAGCGGAGAACGAAAAGAAGGCTGCTCTGCTGGAAGCCCGAGAAGATTGGTTCAAGCAAAAACGCATTCTTGACGAAGAAGTGAAAGAACGCCAGCGCGAACTGCGCTTGCAGGAAAAGAAGTACAATGAGCGCCTCAGTAGTTTGGATAAACGGCTAGACTCTCTGGATAAAAAGGAAAACAGCCTCAGCGAACAAGAACGAAAGCTAAAGAGCAAAGAAGAAGAAATTCAACAGCGTAAAACAGAATATGAAGCAGTGTTGAACGAACAGAAGCAGAAGTTGGCCGAAGTGGCAGGTCTCTCCCGCGAAGAAGCCTTGGAACGCCTGCGTCAGGAATTGATTACCACTGCCAGACAGGTTGCTGCAAACGATGCCAAATTGAGCATTGAACAGATCAAGCTGGACGCTTCCAAAAAGTCTGCCGAGATCCTTTCTACTGCTATACAACGGATGGCAGTGGATCACGTTTCAGAGACCACTGTTTCGGTAGTTTCTTTGCCTTCGGACGAGATGAAAGGACGTATTATTGGGCGTGAAGGCCGCAATATCCGTACTTTCGAGAAGGCTTCCGGAGTAGATCTGATCATCGATGACACTCCTGAAGCGGTAGTACTGTCTTGCTTTGATCCCGTACGGCGAGAAATTGCTCGTTTATCCTTGGAAAAGCTCATATCAGACGGCCGCATTCATCCCGGTAGAATCGAAGAAGTGATCTCAAAGACAACCAAAGAAATGGACGAAACCCTAGTTAAGATAGGTGAAAAAGCGGTATTGGAAACCAATATTCACAACATCTCACCAAACCTGATTAAGGTGCTTGGTCGGCTCAATTACCGTACCTCATATGGTCAAAACGTACTGCAACATTCCATCGAAGCTGCATGGATTTGCGGGATACTGGCCGCAGAACTGGGATTGGATCAGGAGATAGCCCGCAGAGCCGGATTGTTGCATGACATTGGGAAAGCGGTTGACCACGAATTTGACGGCACTCATGCTATTATTGGAGCAAATCTGGCCCGTAAGAACGGGGAAGGAAAGCTAATTGTAAACGCCATAGAAGCGCATCACGAAGAGGTGGAAGCCATATCGGTGTTTGCTGCCTTGGTCCAAGCTTCCGATGCCATATCCGGAGCTCGTCCCGGAGCGCGTAGAGAAATGCTGGAAACCTATATGCAACGTCTGGCCAAGCTGGAAGAGATAGCAAACTCGGTGGAGGGTGTAAACAAATCTTACGCCATTCAAGCCGGTCGAGAACTGCGCATTATCGTGGAGCCTACGATGGTAGAAGAGAATCAGACTCCGCTGTTAGCTACAGAAATCGCAGCATCCATCGAGAAACAAGTGCAGTATCCAGGGCAGATAAAAGTGACAGTGATCCGCGAGACGCGGCAGATAGCCATGGCAAAATAGATGCGAGTACTCTTCTTTGGCGATGTCTTTGGCAAACCCGGCAGAAGTATTTTATGTGCTCATCTGAAGAGCATGATCAGTGAATACCGAGTCGATTTTGTGATCGCCAATGGGGAGAATCTTGCCGATGGCAAAGGCCTAACCGAAAAGACCTTAAAGCCGCTGTTCGCAGCGGGTGTGGATGCTGTTACCAGCGGCAATCACCTTTGGGATCGCGAAGAGTCCCTGGATTATATAGTTCGCGAACCCAGAATTCTAAAACCCATGAACTACCCCAGTGCGGCTCCGGGAAATTGCAATTTCCTTTTGCAGAAGGATGACTTGTGCTTGGAGATTATCTGCCTTACCGGACAGATATTTATGCCTCCCTGCAACTCTCCTTTTGAAGCTTTTGATAGCTTTTGGAGTGGGCGGAATACGGGGACGCCTTTGTTTGTAGATATCCATGCAGAATCCACTTCAGAGAAGCGCGCAATGGGATGGTATCTGGATGGAAAAGCTGCAGTGGTGGTGGGTACTCATACCCATATTCAGACTGCAGATGAGGAGATATTGCACGGCGGAACGGCTTATATTACAGATGTTGGCATGACGGGCGCTCACAACAGCGTGATCGGAGTCCGCAAAGAAATTATACTGGAAAAGCTGAGTACTTCAGTACCGCATCGCTTTGAATCTGCTGATGGAGGTCTAATGGTGAATGCGGTTATAATAGATCTGGATGATGTTGGGAAGCGAGCAACCCACATCTCGAGACTACGTTATCCGGTGGAGGTATAGTGCCAAAAGTATTATCCGGAAAAGCAATAGCATTGGCAATCAACAAGGTTTCCAAAAGCTTGGTGGCAGAGTATGATTTGAAGCCCAAGATGCTTTTGATTCAAGTGGGAGATGATCCCGCCAGCTCTTACTATGTACAAAGTATAGTGAATACAGCTGCAAAACTTGGTTGCGAGGCAGAATTGCTTGCTTTAGTAATAGATTGTGGGCAGGAAAAGCTACTGAAAATTATTGCTGAGGCAAACGATAATCCTGATATTCACGGGATCATGATCCAGAAACCCTTGCCCAAAGACATTGATGACAGCATAATAAACATCAGTGTGAGCCCAGATAAGGATTTGGACGCTCTGCATCCGGTGAATTTGGGTAAGATACTGATGGAGAATGAGGTGTTTTTGCCCTGTACACCTGCTGCGGTTTATTATACCATGAGATATTATGGGATAGACCCCAAGGGGAAACACACTGTGATTCTGGGGCGTTCAAACGTGGTTGGTAAGCCATTGGCAAACATCTTGCTGTGGAAGAGACCTTTTGCAAACGCCACCGTAACAATATGCCACAGCCAAACCCGGAATCTGGAGCAAATATGCAGATCGGCAGACATTCTGATTTCCGCCATTGGCAAAGCGCATTTTGTGAAAGCTGATATGATTCGTGAAGGCTCAGTATTGATCGATGTGGGGATCAATGAGATTATTAGTCCTGATGGCAGCAGCTCTTTTGTGGGAGACGTGGATTATGATGCCTGTGCCAAAAAGGCTGGTTCTATTACTCCCGTACCCGGAGGAATTGGCCGTATAACCACTTCTGTTTTGTACTTAAACTTGGTAAAAGCAAACCTGATGGCAAGAAGAATAAATAAATATGTTGACGAAATCATAGACGTCAATTTTAGTGAAGACCATAATAAAAAACACAACCTGATGTTTGGGAGGACCGATGAGTAATAAGAGATATAATCTCTTGGCAATCATCATTTTACTGGCAGTTACAGTGCTTTCTGTAACCGGATGTGGAAAGTCAGGAAGCAGATTTGAGAACCTGCCTCCGGAGATCAGCATTACTTCATATGAAGGCTGGACTGACGACAATGTTCCCGCCACTGTGGACACACTATCTTTCAAGTATTCATTTCAACAGAAAATCTATTGGCATGCTACCGATCCTGATGGCGTAATAACCGGCTTTGCATTCCGCGTTTTGGACGAAAACATGGAACCCATTCCAACTCCCGGATACGAATACATCAGCAGTGCTGAAGATGGCATGATCCCTGATGTTATCTTGCAGAGTGAGACACTCCAGGGCAATTCCAAAGAAGGCTGGGCGTATCACTATCTGCCAAGTGCGGACGAGAGCATACCATTGGACAGCCCTGAAGCTGATAGAACTATATGGACTACTCAGAAATATGCTGTCATCAACTTCCCCGCTGCAGATTCCTTGGGTAATCCTTTGAATCTGATTTGCCATTTTGAAGTGATAGCAATCGACAACCGTGGTGATATCACTGCTCAATCTGCCTGGCGTAGATTCCGCACGGATACCGCCCGTCCCACTTGCCTGATGGATACCACCAAGGGTAATCCCAACGGCAAGGATGTGGGTAGCGGCATCAAACTGAAGTTTACCATGCATGATTCTGATCCATTTATTGATGAAGTTCCACATAGATTTGAATTTCGTATGATGAAGATCAACGAAGCTGGAGTGACGGTACCTGGGACAATGACAGATTGGATTAAAACAGATGATGCAGACCGGATAGACGAGTATCTGCTAACTGGATTTACCGATCCCCCTCTGGTATATGACTATACAGAAGACGGCGTGGATTTGGGTACAATCACCAAGATTGAAGGCCGGGCGACTGATCTTGCCGGCGCAACATCACAGCCTGCTGTGGGAGACTCTACAAATTTTATTACCTTCAAAGTAAAGCCAGGCTTTAGCCCTCGCACTTTGCTGTACCACAAAAAAATTATTGCCTTAGGTGATAACCATTTTGATGACTACAGCAACGATAGCTATAATGTTGATACTCCGCCTGTAAGTCTTTCCGGTGGTAGGACACGCTATGGAACATCACTTTTCAAAGAAAATATCATCCCCGAAGGCGATACCTTGGCAACTGAGATTTACTCCGTGGTTCACAGCCCGAACCTGAAGATCTGGTTACGCTGGGGTTGGTGGGGTGAATATGTGAATGATAAAGACAATACATACCCCACACATGATGAAAACGATCCGACCTCATCAAAGTTCCCCAAAAAGGTTGATGTGGTGCTCAGCGATAACTCTCCAGATCAAGATAATCCTGTGAATTACTATAGCGAGATCACCCACTATGATCTTCGCTACGACGGTAATCCTTATGTATTCCCGCCTTTCCCTGGTGAAGAGTATAATTACATGGATGAAAATGGTAAGGTATGGCTGAGACTTCCGGTTTCCTCTCCGCTTAATCAGTCTATCGTCCTCACTACAAATATGGTAGAGCCTGGGTTCCACAAATTTGAAGTTCGTTGCGTTGACATGCAGGGAATCGCTTCTGAGAATCCCGCTGTGATAAACTTTGTGATCAGAGAACAGATAGATCCCGCAAATCGCAGTGGTGTTCTGATTGTGGATGACGATGAAGATAACGCAAATTATTCCCCCGATGCCATAGTAGATGAGCTCTACGGAGAAATGACCAGCGGATTGGGTCTTGCTGCCAGCGATATTGATGTAGTAAAGTACAGCCCCAATGGTGTGGGTTCATTACCGACAGATGGCCGCAAGCGAAAATTGGCCTACGGTTTGCTACAGAACTACAAAATGGTGATCTATCATTGTGATCATCCGACGGTCGGCGGCAACCTGAGTAATGAGAATGACGCTCTTGCTCTTTATATGACGAATGGAGGTAACTTGGTGATATCATATTCCCGCTTTATAAAATCCAAGCTGGAAGATATATCAGTACTTACCTACAAACCGGATACCGGCTCAGAATCAAGCTTGTTAAAGGCTCTTGGACTACCAAATGTTCCCAAGCTCAAGGAATTTATCAATCCCACCAATGATGTGTTCTTTATGAAAGCAGTTGGCAATACTCAACTTGGGTATCCAGATCTTGATCTGCGCTATGAATATGAATCGGACGATGAATGGATAAATCCGGTCGTAAACCTGTTACAGGGATTTGCCGGTATTGCTTATTTCGATGATTCAAACGGAGAACAAAACCACAATGGAGAAAACATCTACTCCATCGGAGCAAAACCTGTCGATTGGCCTGTACGTCCACCTACGCAAGAGCAGTTTGATTTTTACAACGGACGCTCAATTGGGATGAGACACATCAATGGCGAGAGCAACAAAATGTCCAGAGCTTACCTGTTTACTTTCCCGCTTTCCTACATGGAAATTGAGGATAGCAAAGCCTTGATCACGAAGATCTGGTCTGAATTAATGTAATATCCCAAACAATTATATAGAAAGGAGAGACCGGCTCGCTTGGGCTGGTCTCTTTTCTTTGGATGATTCCATTGCTAAAAGTTAATACTGCCCTATGGTTCAATATGTGCCGAAGCTGATATAAAGCCGTTATAAAGCAGTGGCCACCCGATGATAACCCCATGATATCTGCTTTAGTACCCGTTTACATGCCAGTAGAGTAAAGAGATAGAAAATCTTCCACATTCGATAAAGCACTTAACTGGTTGATAGAATGATAGTTGTATACTACTGGTCACGTTTCATAGCTTCTTTAATCCCGAATAATGCTCTGGAGTTCAAACACCTGTGCTATCTATCTCTGATAAAATAAGTTAAAGGGTAGCTTGGACTGTATGCAATGTATAGTATCCTCCCCAGTTATTTAAGTCCATTTAACCATATAACATAGAGGTATACAATAAGATACATAAGGTCAAATGAACTCCATTGCATTACTTGAGTTTATAAACCCTGTCATACGAAAGCAGATAATTAGGCCGGGCCAGCGGATACTAAAGTTCATTGACAGAATGACTGCATTTATCAATGTGACATCAGGCAAAAATCATGGAGTATTGATGAGCAAACAAAAGAAGACAGCTATAGAACCTACGCGAGAGCAAAATTATGCAGAATGGTACCAACAAGTTATTAAAAATGCTGATTTAGCAGAAAACAGCGATGTCCGCGGATGCATGGTTATAAAACCCTGGGGCTATGCAATATGGGAGAACATCCAGAGATCTCTAGATGTAATGTTTCGTGCTACAGGGCATCGTAATGCCTACTTCCCATTGTTTATCCCCAAATCCTACTTTGAAAAAGAAGCAGAGCATGTAGATGGTTTTGCCAAAGAATGTGCAGTGGTGACCCATTCGCGATTGGAGGATGACGGAGAGGGTGGTTTGAAGGTCGCAGGTGAATTGACCGAGCCGTTGATCGTGCGCCCAACCAGTGAAACAATCATCGGAGCATCATTTGCCAAGTGGGTAAATTCCTACCGTGATCTTCCCCTGTTGATCAATCAATGGGCGAATATTGTGCGCTGGGAAATGCGTACCAGGCTTTTCTTGCGTACCACGGAGTTTCTCTGGCAAGAAGGGCACACAGTGCATGAAACAGCGGAAGACGCAATGGACGAAACTCTGAAGATGTTGGAAGTATATGCCAGATTTGCCGCTGAGTACCTGGCTCTACCGGTGATAACCGGAGAGAAAACAGAAGGGGAGAAATTTCCCGGAGCCGTTAATACCTATTGTATTGAAGCCATGATGCAGGATAGAAAAGCACTTCAAGCAGGAACATCCCACTTTTTGGGACAAAACTTTGCCAAGTCCTCCGGCATCAAATTTCAAGGTCGCAACGGAGAGTTTGAGTATGCCTGGACTACATCTTGGGGTGTATCAACACGCTTGATCGGAGCGCTGATAATGGCGCATAGCGATGATAATGGTTTGGCATTGCCACCAAAGATAGCACCTTCACATATAGCAATTATACCGATCTTTCGAGATGAAGAAGAGAAAGCTGCGGTATTACAGTATTGCGAAAAGATCCAACAATTCTTCAGCAACGAGTACTTTGAGGACATCAGAATTTACTATGAATTGGACGACAGGGATCTTACCGGTAGTGAACGGAATTGGTATTGGATCAAGAAAGGGATCCCGCTCAGAATCGAGATTGGTCCCAGAGATATAGCCTCAGATTCTGTGATTGTTGCTCGCAGAGACCAAGAACCCCGCGAAAAACAAAGTGTTTCGCTGGCAGACTTAAAAGCTTATGTAATACAGAGTCTGAGCGAGATTCAGGAAAACTACTATCAGCGCGCACTGAGCTTTCGGAAAGAAAACACCAAGCAGATCGATGACAACAAAAAGTTCTATAAATTCTTCAGTCCCAAAAACGCTGAAATGCCAGAAATTCATGGTGGCTTTGCAGAATCTCACTGGTGCGGTGATGTAGCATGTGAAGAGAAAATAAAGGAAGATCTGAAAGTTACGATACGCTGTATCCCATTTGACGCTATTGAAGAAGAGGGGCGATGCATCTGTTGTGGCAAGACTTCCAAACGACGCGTAGTATTTGCCAAATCCTATTGATATGAAACTGAAAAGTGCGGTAATCAGCATCGGAAACGAGCTACTGATCGGGCGAACCCTGAACAGTAATCTCGCCTATCTGGGAGCGGGAATGGCGGAACTGGGCATACCGGTGGCGTACAGCTTGACCATCCAGGATGACTATGAGGCCATTCAAAAGGCAGTTCATGAGTGCTGGCAAAACTACGATGTTGTGATTAGCACCGGAGGTTTGGGTCCTACTCAGGACGATATCACCAAAGCAGCTATTGCTGAATACTTTGGTAAGGATATGCACTTCTGCGAGAATATCTGGCAACACATTCAGGATAGGTTTGCCCACCGCAATGTCACAATGCCCCTATCCAATCGCAGCCAGGCCATGGTGCCGGAAGGTTTTGAAGCTTTGAAGAACGACAGGGGTACTGCTCCAGGTTTGCATTATAACACCGATGGGAAGCATATATTTGTGCTACAGGGTGTACCTCTGGAGATGCGGTATATGTTCGAAAACTACATAAAGCCAATACTCAAACAAGCATATCACGAAGCTAAAGGGTTGGTGGTGCGAAATCTGCATACATATGGTATTGCTGAGTCTGCTTTGGCAGAATTGTTGGACCCCAAAGAGCTTCCGGAGGGAGTAAGCTTGGCTTGGCTTCCGCAAACAGGCAGAGTGGACTTGAGATTATACGGCGAGGATGCTGCGGCTATTGAGATTGCGGAGCAGTATCTGCACAGGCAGACCGGTGACTATGTATGGGGCTATGAAGATACAGTTCCAGCAGAATATCTGCTGCAATTGTTGAAGAAAAAAGAGTATAGCCTGGCGGTTGCAGAATCATGTACTGGGGGACTGGTTCAGCGTTTTATTACGGATATTCCGGGTTCTTCAGATGTGTTCCTGGGCGGAGTGGTAAGCTATGCGAATCGGATAAAAGCCGAGCTCTTGAAGGTAGATGAGTCCATATTACGGAGTTTTGGTGCCGTAAGTGAAGAATGCGCGCGGGCTATGGCGCAGGGGATACAAAGATTGCTCCGGGCAGATGTTGTGGTAGCTGTTACCGGCATCGCTGGTCCTGATGGGGGTTCAACAGATAAACCTGTGGGTACAGTATACTACTGTTGGCGAATCCAGGATAAAGAATATGCTTTACACAAGGTGTTCAATGGCGATCGAGAAAGCATACGCTACAAAGCCGCTGAAGCAGCAATCTTGGAATTAGCAAATACACTAAGGAATGAGTAACGTGAAAGTATTGATACTGGGAAGCGGAGCCAGAGAGCATGCGATAGCGGATGCCTTTGACCGTAGTCCTAAAACAAGCAAAATTTACGTAAGTCCAGGGAACGATGGAATAGCAGAAAGCTTTGAGTGCATAAAGCTGGAGGGATTTGAAGAGATCAGGAACTTCTGTGAGAATACAGGGATAGATCTAGTCTTCATCGGGCCCGAACAGCCAATTGCAGAAGGTCTGTCGGATTACCTGAAACAGCACTCGATCATGGTGTTTGCTCCTTCAAAAGCCGCCGCTGCAATAGAATATTCCAAAGAATTTGCAAAAAGGATCATGGGCAAGTATCACGTACCAACAGCCAGGTATCGGATCATCCGAGACATTAATGAAGCAGAGAGCATTCTGAAGTGCTTCAAGATGCCTGTAGTCCTGAAAGCTGATGGATTGGCAGCCGGTAAGGGAGTGGTGATATCTTCCGATCTTAGCGAAGCGATTAAGTCGTGTAAAGTACTCCTGGAGCAGAATTGCGGAGCAAATGGAGTGCTGGCGGAAGAATATCTGGACGGCTGGGAAGTATCCCTTTTTGCTATCTGTGACGGCGAAAACTTCCGTACTACTCTTTTTGCTCAGGATCATAAACAGTTGTACGATGGTGATTTTGGGCCAAATACAGGGGGTATGGGAGCATACTGTCCTGTACGCGAAGCTGAAGAATACCGGAAGTACATCGAAAATAAAATATTGGAACCAGTGCTAACTGCGTTAAGGGAAGAGCATTGCACATATAGCGGGATATTGTATATGGGCTTGATGATTACTACTGAAGGGCCGAAAGTGATAGAATTCAACTGCCGTTTGGGAGATCCAGAAACTCAGGTGCTATTACCTCTTTTAAAGACTGATATCATGGATATATGTGTGGCCGCATGCGATGGTAAGGTTGATCAACTGAAGCTGGAATGGGACTCACGTTGCGCAGTCGGAGTGGTATTGGCTGCTCCGGGATATCCAGGCACTTATCGGAAAGACATTCCGATATCAATACCGCAGCTCGAATCCCAATTGTACTTTGCCGGAGTGAAAAAAACAGAAAGTGGTTTACGCAGTTCCGGAGGAAGGGTGTTGACAGTATTAGCAATTGCTGACAGTTTGGTCGAAGCACGTGATAAAGTCTATGCAGATATAAATAAGATAAGTTTTCCGGAAATGGTCTATCGTAAAGATATCGGCCTTAGGGCAAACAAGCTTTCATGAAGGGAGTTATGATGAGAAGACTATATATATGCTTGCTGATCTTGTTGCCGCTTGTTCTCTTGGCAAATCCCATCAGCGTGGTAAACGAAAACAAGGATACTATTACTCTGAAGTTTGTGATGCCCGAGTACAATCTAACAGAAATCAATGTAGATGGTTTGCGATTCAAACGTCTGATGATGGATGATGGTGTAAGCACAGCGGACGAAGGCTATCCCGAACTGAGGATGTTTAGCGTTCCTATCGCTGTTCCCATCGATGGCGGAGCTTCTGCCCGCTTGCTATCTTCAGTACAAAACACTGTAACTGAAGTATTGATCCATCCTGTTCCAACTATGGATTTGCGGGACGAAATGCCGGTGTACAGTTCCAAGAGAGATTTTCGTGCTTATTCAAAAGCAGGTATGTATCCCACACAGGTGTTGGAAGTATCCAAACCGGCTTTTGTGGGAGATCGGAGATTTGTGACTCTTCGAATATACCCCTTTCAGTATAATGCTGCCGGCAAAGAGCTGAGAGTATATCAAGAGATGGAGATCAGTGTAAATATCTCCGGAACTAAGAGCCCCGCACAGAACTGGCAGCTTGGCTACAGCCCGATTGATGTAGCAGGCGATGCTTTTTTTGTGAATAATGCCAGTTCCAAAGCATGGCGTCAGCTACCAAAACAGGATTATCAATACGAAAGCCCCAAGGGATCTGAGAATCACGTGTCTGATATCCAGATAATCGTAGATAGCGAAGGCATATTCAAAGTTCAATACAGTAAGTTGAGAGATTTTATTGCGGAGATGACAGATTCACTGCAGGTGGAGATGAGTTGGAACATCGACCAGGTGGATCCACGTAATCTGGAATTGAGAGATGAGTATGGGCAAGTACCGATACACTTCCATGGAGAAGAGGACGGTAGCTTCGATAATGGCGATTTCTTCGAGTTCTTTGGCGATCGGCATTACGGAGACGAACGCTATAGTGACGATTATACGGCCGAAAATGTTTATACTTTAGGTGTGACAGAAGGATATGGAGCCCGCATGGCCGTAGAAAACGGAGGTTTGATCAGCAGTAATCCGATGGAGTATATGCTGGCGGATGCATATCTGGAATCTGTCCATTTTGAAAAACAATTGGTAAGCGATAAACTGGGAAGGGGATGGCAGAATAGTGATCAGGAGTTTTATCGTGAAGATGTGTGGTTTTGGGAAAAAATCAAGGCACCCAATCTGGAAATAGTTCCCATCGAATTGGAGTATCCCATTGATAGTGCAGTCCGCAAGGGGAACACAGAAATAGCTTTACATGGCCTTACATATAATGATACTCTCTCGGTAGGGCAGGTCGATCACGATGCATCCATCAGGATAAATCAGGCTATGGTGAACACTCATTCCTGGATTGGGCAAACTGAGAAGATCTTTCTAAACAAGGAACCGATTGCCAATTCGTTCTTTCACCACGGTACCAATAATGTCTATATCAGTCTTTCCGGAAACACAACGATGCTGGAGAAAGAACAGGTAATGTTGGATTACATCAAACTGCAGTATTGGAGAGAGTATAGAACCGACAGAGACTTCATTAAGTTTACTAAGCCCATTGATCGCCCCAATGGATTGTTCCAATTTGATATAGGAGGGTTTTCGTCTCCCAATGTATCTGTTTACAAGATTGGCTCCAGTGTGTTTAACGGCTTACAAATAGAGCCTTTTACAATGGATGGTACTGCTCCTTGGACCGTTAGTTTACAGGATAGTGTATCCTCAAATGCCGTCCTCTATTATGCCGTGGAAGAGGGTGCCAAAAAGAGCCCAAAACTACTGCGCATGAACCTGCCCTCAGATCTGAAGAATCCGATGAATTCAGCAAATGTGGTCGTGATTACTCCATATCAGTTTATGGAATCGGAAGGGACTCAGATGCTGACCGATCTCTGGTCTTCAGAAGGCCATACTGTGAAGACAGTAGATATTCAGGATATATATGATGAGTTCAACAACGGTATTGTGTCTGCCGAGGCAATTAAAGATTTTCTGACACACGCTTACAATCATTGGAGAACTCCCCGTTTGAGTCATGTAATTCTCTTGGGCGAAGGTATTGATGATACAAGGGACAACAGCCCTAGCCGCAAGTACAACCTGATTCCTGTAAAGAAGACTTGGACTTTCAAACATGGAGCAACTGCCAGCGATACCTGGTATGCCTGCATTGTGGGTGATGATTTGGTGCCGGATATCAGTCTTGCGCGCATCAATGTATGGACAGAAGAACAAATCTCAGACTATGCCCTGAAAGCTAAATCCTATCGAGACAATCTGTACACCAACCGTCAATGGAACAACCATGTTACATTAACTGCTGGAGGCAAGATAGACGATGGAAACGACATCTTCTCTCAGCAATCCGAGAGAATCCGCCGCAGAAGCATCCCAGAACACTATCGCGTAACTAGGGTATATACCAGTACTCAAACCGTCAGCAGCGAATATTTTGGGGGCACATTTGACTTGAAAGACGCAATAAATAGCGGTACTCAATTCGTCCAATTTATGGGGCACGGTGGCGGTCGTGTATGGGCAGATTACAACTTGTTTAACTTCAATGATGTGGCTACTTTGAACAATCAAGTCCTTCCGGTAGTACTATCTTTGGCATGTTATGCCTCAGCATTTGATACAAACGGTGCTGCATCGATATCTGAAGCGCTTATTGCTCAACCAGATAAAGGAGCAATCGTAACCTTGGGCTTTTCCGGATTGGGATACCTTATGCAGGATGAGGACTGGGGTCATGCCTTTAGTGAAGCTGCGTTCAAGATGGATTTCGATACCTTGGGAGAGGCATATGTATTTGCTCTGGCAAGGTACTATACGACCACTTCCAGCGCTGCCTCCAGATACGCCCTCACAAATGGGTCAGTCTATTTGGGGGATCCTCTGATAAGCTTGAACAAACCGATAGTGCATAACACAGTGGTTACTCAGAACCACAATCCGGAACCAGGAGAGTCCTTGAGCGTGCAAGCCCAATTCCCTGCTGATGTAGCAAGGGCTCGGATGTATATCATGAACGAGAATGAGACCGTAAAAAACGTGCCATACGACATAGATCTGGTCTCAGGTGAGTTCCTATCCAACTATGAAATACCTCAGGGCTCCAGTAACTATACAAACAAGATAATGGTATCGGGATATTCACCGGCCAAACAATATATTGGCACCACTTTCTACAGCGTGGGACGTCCTGCCGTAAAACACGAAGGATTTATTCCTGCCCAGCCTGTTTATACTGATTCTACGGTATTTATGGCAAGAGTCTTCAATCCCCAGGACATCATGAGCTTATATGTGGCAGTAAGAACCGATAGTGTCTATTACCCCAAAACACAAACGTGGGAAGTGCTATGGGAGAACTATTCCATGAGTCCGGATGCTGAAGACAACACCTTGTGGAAGACCGACACGAAGCTTCGCAAATTTCCGACCAAGCGTGAAATACCATTCAAGTATTATATCACGGATAAGGATACGCTGGTTTTTGAAAGCCCATTGCAGTCTTTCCACGTAGCAGGTCCGGATCTATTCCTTCAGGAGATACTTCTAGATGCAAACGATGGTATTCCTGTACTGAAAGTAAAATCGACCAATGTGGGGAACGCAGCGTCGCTTACAACTGATTTGAGGCTGTTCAAGAGGGTTAGAGATGTTTGGATAATGGTTTCGGAGCAGGATTTTGCTCCTCTGGATGTGGAAGAATACCGTTGGGATACTATCTCATTGGAAGATTTACCCAATGGTAACCATCAATTGGAAGTGAGAGTGAATACCACTTTTGTATTTCAGGAATGGGATTTCTTTGTAAACACAAACAACTACATTCCCATTGAAATACCTATGAATTACTTCAGTGTGGACAGCGGAGGAGCCAGCATCAACAGCCTAGACAACAACCTTACTTGTACTGTGCCTCCAGGATTTGTGAACTCCGGATCAGTTGGATTTGCTGTTAATGACTTGGATAATATCCAATTGCTGAATCAGCCTGATCTTCAAACAATCCTGATGCAGAATCCTGCGGAAGGCAGCGATCTCCAATTGTCCATCCCGTATGAGATCAAGCTGTTGAATACCAGTCTGGTGGATTCTCTGGGTTTCTTCGATAATGGCAAAAAGCTGAACCTCACATTCAAGTACAGCTCAAATGACGATGATACGCAAGACTTTGAATCTGAATACAGCTTCAAGATATATCGTTACAATACCGACTATCAGAAGTGGATTCTGGTAGGCGGACACATGGATCTGTCGAATGACACCGTAAGTTTTGAGGTGGCAAGACAGGGTACCTATTGCATATTCCGGAATACGGACAATACACCTCCAACAATAGAAGTGAACGTTCAGGATCAGGAATTTACTGTAGGCGGCTACGTGGCGGGAGACGGAGTGATCTCGTTGCTGTTGAGCGATGCCAACGGTATCGATTTGATCGACAACAGAATCCATCTATCTTTGAATGGTTCAGAAATTCCCGAAACAGATTATGTGATCAGCATCAATAAAGAGAACATCAATCGGGTACCGGTGAAGTATCAGCTCGATCTGCAGAAGGGAGATCACAACCTCAAGGTTGTTTGTACAGATCTAAACGGTAATGTTATGTCCCGTGAAGCTCAATTCATCGTAAACGACGAATTCAACATACTGAATATTGCCAATTATCCCAATCCGGTATTAGGCCAGGCTCAAGATCCCAAGAATGATGGTCGGACTCGTTTCACATATGTACTAACCGACTCTGCGGATGAGGTTTACATTAAAGTATATACTATTAGCGGCAGATTGGTGAAGACATTTAGGGATCTTCCTACGGGGGTGGGATATCATGAATATCCCAGAACCCTTTATGCATGGGACTGTAGGGACGAACAAGGCTTCCTTCTGGCGAATGGGACTTACTTCTATAGAGTGGTTGCCCGCCGGGGGAACAAGAAAATCGAGAAGACCATGAAAATGGCCATTCTGAGATAAGGGGAGCAGAGATGAAGAAGATATTCTTTCTTGGCCTTATGAGCTTGTTCTGCTGTGCACCAGCTTTTGCGGGCAGATATGCCGGTGACTTCATGATGATAGGCTCCGGAGTTCGCGCTTTGGGCATGGGTGGTGCTTTCTCGGCTCTGGCAGACGATGGTTCGGCGATCTATTGGAACAGCGGAGGGTTGTCCCAAATCCGCGATTCTGAAGTTCAGGTGATGCATGCTTTCCTGTACGGTAATTTGGCCAGCTATGATTATATGGGTTATGTGCAACCATTGCCGAATGATGTATCAATTGCCTTTAACCTAACCAGATTGTCTGTGGACGATATCCCCATATTCGACGAGAGCCATCTGGAGGGGACAGTGGATCAGAGAATCCAAAGCATTGCAAACCAATTGCCGGGAATACCGGACGGACACTTCCGATCAACGGACGATCTGTACCAGTTTGCGTTTTCCAAGAACATCAAGTTTGGTGTAAATATGGGCTGGCAGTTCTTTGAGATACCTTTTGAACTCGGCTTGGGCGGCAATGTGAAATTCATTCAACGCAAACTGAAAGACAACTTGGGTACGGGTACTGGATTTGATCTGGGAGTGAAGCTGCGTACCGATATGTCCGTACTGTTTGATGAGGATTACCTGGGCGATCTACATGTAGGTATCAATTTCCAAGATGTGGCAGGGACTACGATCAGCTGGGATACGAACAGCGAGATTCGGGATGAAGTTCTTTTCAATACCAAGGCCGGTGTCGCTCTGGTGCAGCCTTTGGAAAAGCTGAAAAGTACAATACTACTGGCCTATGACTACGATTATGTGTATGGCGGCACCAATCATTATGGGATAGAATGGAATTATGATAACAAAGCCAATCTGCGTTTGGGTTATTACGATACAAATTTCAGTTGTGGCGCCAGCGTGAAAGTATATGGTGTGATGCTGGATTATGCCCTTATCACAAACCCGGTTGGGATAACCAACAGACTGGGTTTGAGAATCAGTTTTTAGGAGTAATAATGAGAAACATTATATGGATTGTTCTTATAGCCCTTATGTTGGGCTCCTGTTCGGGTGAAGACGAAATCGGAAAGGATAACACTCCTCCGGTAAAGCCCGTTTTGATCGCTCACCGGGGTGATACCGGTGACGGTGTTTTCTTCTTGGACGAAGACACTTATATCACATTGAACGATGAAAATAACGGTATCGACACCGTTCCAGAAGGTGACATGATCCACCTTACTTGGGAACCTTTTGTCGATAACGATCTAAGTTACTTGAAAATATACCGTTATTCCGATATCGAACCGGATCCGCTGGAGCTGGCTCAAGTCCCAGCAAGTAATCGGGACTATCTCGATCAAAATGACTTGGTGGAAAAGCACTGGTATTATTACTATATTGAACTGTTTGACATTAGCGGGAATAGCAGTATATCGGACACTGTGCATTATGCCATTCTGAGTAAGCCAGGATTGATATCTCCGGAGAACAATGCGTATGTGAATCTTAATACTCCGGAAGGTCTCAGCTTTGTGTGGGGCTTAGCAGATGATAGTATTGGTTTCTATCGCGTTCTTGTATGGGACGAGAACAACGATCTGCTTTGGAGTAATGATTTCGACTTGGCTACAGAAGATCCGCCTTTGTCTCTAAAGCTACCGCAGCTTAATCCCCCAATCGCATCGGGAAGCGTATTACGCTGGCGAGTAGATTACTTTGTTTTGGATGGGGATAAACAGATGTATATGGGCTCGGAATCCTTGGAACGGGTCTTTACTGTTTTATAATCTAGTGACTCAAGGCATGAATGTTGTTTTGTTGTTGCACTGCCAAATTCCAATCTCCCAGATACTTCTGCCGATGATTCAGAAGCTTCATTCCTCTTTGGGTTATCGATACTTGAACCTGATATCATCGGGTGATCATCGGGTGAGCACAGGATGATAACACCTTGATATCAGCTTCAACACTGGATCGAACAAAGGGGAAGATAAAAATGACTCAAAGGCTCCTTTCGGTCGCTGTAGAAATACGGAGATTGCCATCTCATGCTTGACATGACACTAGACTCGTCTTGGAAATCCCATGATTTGCTCAAGAGTGTAACCAGCCCGATGATGTACAATACAGGTACCACAAAACAACATTATAAGAAAATGCTTGACTGGAAAGACAAGCTTAGGATTTTTACGTAAAATGCGAAAGAGGAAAATGTGAAGAAGATTCTGTTTGCGATCCTATTGATCTGTATTGGTTTAAGTCTATTTGGTCAGACCACTTCGACCTTTACACCGTCGAGCAATATTTCGGCATATACATTCGATGGCAGTAGAAGTGGGGTAGAAAAGCTCAAGATGAATACATTTATTTTGGGCCAAGTAGCAAAACCAGGGCTCTATGTAGTGCCGGACGACACTGATTTTCTTACCTTGCTGGCTCTGGCCGGTGGTCCAAAGGAAGACGCAAAGCTCTCAAAAATCAGGATAGTACGACCCAGCGAAGAAGGGGAAAAAGTAGTGTGGGTGAACTTTAAAAAGTACATGGAAACCGGAGATGCGGCATTGATTCCAGTAATGAAGCCCGGTGACACCATCGTCGTTTCCGGAACAATATTCTATGCATTCTCAAGAGTGGCAGATTTCCTCTCGAAAGCAGCAGTCACACTCAGCGTGTACAATCTTGTTACTGGATTATAATCTCTAAGGAAGGCATAAGTGGAAAATCAATATCAAAACCAACAGCCCTTGCAAGACGAAATTAAACTTTCAGATTATATACGGATAATCCTGCAATACCGCTATCTGATCGTATTGGTATTTGTGCTCGTGATGGCAGTTACAATTGTATATACTGCAAGACAAGACAAGATCTATTCAGCTTCTTCACGCATCATGCTGGAAGACCAGAATCAAGGAGCGGAATTCCTCTTTATGGGTGCTTCCGGGATGGGAAAAAACAGCATCAACAATCAGATTGAGATCATAAAAAGCCGTCCCACTCTCACCTTAGCTTGGGAAATCATGAAAAAGTATCCCGATTGGGATCTTTTCCCCATAGCATCCCGTGAGAATCCTGCTGCGGCACTAGACGAAGTGAAGGTGGAATCCAAACGTGAAACAGATCTTCTCACTATTTCCATAGAATCCACTAGCCCGTCTGAAGCACAAGCCGCCGTGAATGCCATAGCCGAAGCTATTCAGCAGCAAAACACTCAATTTGCGCGCTTGGAATACACTACTATCCGGGAGTTCCTGGAAACTCAGTTGGATGCCATCAGCAGGCGCTTACAGGCTTCTGAGAATGATTTGAGGGAGTTCAAGAACTTAAACCGCCTTACTGAATTAACCGCTGAAACAGAAAAACTGATCGAACAATCTTCCGAGCTTGAAGCCGAATTGGAGGCTTCTCTCACGGATATGGCCGTGAAAGCCAAAAGCCTGGACTTGATAACCAAGCAATTGCGAGATCAAGATTCCCTTTTGGTCGATATCGACAACATGATCAAGACGCCATACATCACAGAGTTGCGGAAACAAGTGGTGGAAACTCAAGCGCTCATCACCAAGCTACTCACCAAAAACGAATATCCTCTGGATCATCCCCAGATATTACTCCTGAATCGTGAATTGGAGAATACGCGGGCAAACTTGGATCGGGAAATACGCAAGCTAGTAAGTGTATCCATTTCCGCGGATCCTCTTTCCACCAGAAGTGACTTAGTAAATCGCTTGCTTCAGGCCAATGTGGATATGGAATTAGCCCGTACCAGAGTGAATGGCTTGGAACAAACTAAAGAGATGTATGAACAGCGCATTATCTCTTTACCCAACACCGAGCTTGAGTTGGCGAGACTTTCCCGGAACATGATGCTGGATAGTAAGATCCATGGCATTATGATGGAGAAGTATGAAGATGCCAAGATAGCCGAGCAAGCAAAAGTGGGAAATATCCGTATCATCGATTATGCTACTCGTCCGGATGTTCCCATCAAACCCCGGGTATCGATGAACATTCTTGTCGGTATCATCCTGGGTCTTGGTTTGGGCGTTGGTGCTGCTTTCCTGGTACATTCTCTGGATACGAAACTGCGTACACTGGAAGACATGGAAAGCTTTGTAAGACTACCGATTGTGGGTACTATCCCCGTTATTCGTGAAGCTGAAAGCAAACTTGCTGAATTTAACGATATGATCGAGAAAAGCGAGGGAGAAGCCCGGGCACAATTGGCAAAATCCATGCACTTCGTGATGCAGCAACTGGTTTCGCACTATGCTCCCAAATCCCCCATTGCAGAAGCATATCGTACACTGCGTACAAACATTCTATCCCGTAAAGCCGAGGGCAGTACTTCCCTTTTGGTTACTTCCTCTGGTCCCAAAGAAGGTAAATCCACTTCTATAGCGAACCTTGCCATCACTTTGGCGCAGATGAACTCAAGAGTGGTTTTGGTGGATATGGATATGAGACGTCCTACCATTCATACCAGGTTTGATCTGGATAAAGAGAACGGTTCCAGCGACTATCTTATCGATGCAGATTTGAAGGTGGAACAAGTGGTAAAAGAATCCGGCATCATGAATCTGGATATCATTACCAGCGGATTTGTGCCGCCCAACCCCTCTGAATTGATTGCCTCAAACAGATTTGACCAGATGATCAGAGAGCTCAAATCCATGTATGACTACATACTCTTTGATACTCCGCCCGTGATCGCTGTAACGGACGCTCTGATCCTTACCAAAAAGGTCGATATGACCTTTGTAGTTGTTCGGTGCGGATTCACCGATAAGGGCATCATCAAACGCACTAAAGAACTAATGGAGAACATCGATGCCAGGATCGACGGAATCATCGTTAACGGCATCTACGTCCAAAAGTACTATAACAAGCAGAACTACTACTATTATTACTACTATTATTACTATTACTATGGTGATGAGGTACCCAAAAAGCAACGGAAGAATGTTAACCGCTTCTTACGCAAAAATAAATCTATTTCTTGAGATACTGGGACGCCTTCCCGGTAACTACCACCAGGTCAATACTGTACTCAGCAGTATTGACCTTTTTGACAGTATCAAATATGCTTTGACAAAAAGTAGGGCCATAATACTGTGGTCTTCTATTGCTGAACTAGACGGTCAAAGCAATCTCATCTACCGGATAGCCAAGTATTTACAAGATGAGTACAAAGTTGACTGCGGTGTGGATATTCACTTGAAAAAGAGGATTCCCATAGCAGCCGGTTTAGGTGGAGGAAGCTCCAATGCTGCTAATGCTATTGAGTCACTTGATCGCCTTTGGCAATTGAACCTTGATCCGGCTGCAAAAGAACGCATTGCTGCCATGTTTGGCAGCGATATCAACTTCTTTCTGCACGGCGGAACGGCCCTTGGTGAAAATAGAGGTGAAAAGATATCCCCAATGGATGATATCAAGATTGATAACATTTTGTTGGTGAATCCCGGCATTGCTATCTCTGCCGGTACTGCTTATGGCGCTGTGGAACTCCCTGTTCCCGGCGAGGCAAAGCTGTTTGATGCCCTTCACCCTATTGCCACGATGTATAACAGACTTGAACCCGGTGTACGCAAGCTATACCCAGAAGTTGATCGCTTATTGATCGAGCTTGATGATTTCGGTGCAATCAAGAGTATGTTAAGCGGAAGTGGTTCCACCTGCTTTGGAATTTTTGAAGACGTAAAGACAGCTGAGTTATGCGCAGCTCACTTTGCACAAAAGGGTTATTTTACCCATCTAACCAGAACCAAAACACGAAGAGAGTACCAAAGATGTTTTCAAAGTTAAAACTAATCACGGGTAATGCGAACCTACCTTTAGCGGAGGAAGTAGCAAGACATGCAGGCATCCCTTTGGGCGACATAGATTTGTTTAAGTTTTCGAACGACGAATCCTTCGTGAAGATCAACGACAATGTGCGAGGTGCTGATGTCTTTGTGATCCAGCCCACCAGTTATCCGGTAAACGATAACCTGATGGATTTGCTGATTATTATTGACGCTCTGAAACGAGCCAGTGCCCAAAGAATCAACTGCGTGATACCCTATTATGCTTATGCTCGCAGCGACAAGAAAGACCAGCCCCGAGTGCCAATCACGGCAAAACTGGTGGCTGATCTCATTACTGTGGCAGGAGCAGATCGCGTGGTTACGGTTGATTTGCATGCTGACCAGATTCAGGGATTCTTCAATATCCCAGTGGATCATCTCTATGCCATTCCGTCTTTTGCTCGCTATTTTAAGAGCATAATGCAGATGGAAGACATCGTAGTGGTTTCTCCTGATTCTGGAGGGGCAAACCGCGCACGAGCACTGGCCAAGAGGCTTAATTGTGGCCTGGCAATCGGAGATAAAAGACGTAGCGGAAACAACGATCAAACAGAGCTGTTGAACATCATTGGTGACGTTGCCGGGAAGACAGCTATCCTATACGACGACATCATCGATACAGGAGGCAGTTTGATCAAAGTTGCCAAAGCATTGCAGGAACAAGGAGCCAAAAAGATCTTTGCCGCTTGCACTCACGGAGTATTATCCGGCAAAGCGGTTAACCTCATAGAAGCATCTCCTATTGAGAAGCTTTTTGTTACAAACACGATCAAGCTGGATGAACACAAACGAAGCTGCCAGAAGATTGTACAACTCTCCATTGCGGAAATGTTGGCAATTGCCATCAAAAAAATCCACATTGGTGAATCCATAAGCCTGTTATTTAGATAGTAAATAAATGGAGGAATAAATGATATTTACTCTTACCGCAGAAACAAGAAACACCGTAAAGAAAAGTGACCTTACTCAGTTACGCGCCAGCGGAATGATCCCAGCAGTTCTATATGGTGGAGGAATGGAAGCGCTGAAGCTTTCCATAAACAGCAATGAATTTATAAAGTGCTACAAAAAGAGCTTTACGGATCTGGCCTTCTACGAGCTGAATCTGGATGGCAAGAAGTACCACACTATATTGAAAGACAAGCAAATGCACCCTGTACGCAGAGACTTTTTGCATCTTGATTTCTTCGTAGTGGATGCAGAAAGCACCATCGAAGTAGATATCCCCGTAGCCTACACGGGAGAAGCAGCCGGAATCAAGGAAGGCGGTTTCATGGATATAATCCAACGTACGGTAAAAGTGGTATGCAAAGCTAATGACGTTCCAGAAGGTTTGGAACTGAATGTAAGCGAAATGAAAGTTGGAGATACCAAACATATCGGAGATCTGCCCAAGGGAACTTGGCATTACAAAGAGGCCGATGATGTCACTCTTGTGGTTATCCATGCGAAAGCATCAGCCCTACCTGATACTCCCGCTGAAGAAGCTCCTTCTGCAGAGAAAAAAGAAGAAGCTTAGAACGCAGAATGAAGTTGATCCTGGCTTTGGGGAATCATCCTCCCCGCTACCAAAAGACCAGACACAATATTGGTTTTATTGCTTTGAACCGATGGGCTCTTACGCATAACTTGAGCTTCAGTCATAGTGAGCTTTACGATTATATTGTGTATAGACAGGTAGTAGCGATCAAACCCAGGACCTTCATGAATCTAGTTGAAAAGGCTCTCAAAGAGGTACTATTACGCTGGAAAATCTCCGAGATTCTAGTTTTGCACGATGATATCGAACTGGCTCCAGCACATCTGCGGATTCGCAGCGGTGGGGGAGATGGCGGGCACAACGGCCTGAAATCCCTATTCAATGTGATGCCTCCTTCAGACCTGAAGAGAATCAGGATTGGAATTGGGCGCTCACAAAGCCTTCCAGCCGACAAATATGTCCTGGACGAATTTGCCGATGAAGAGCTGGCTGCTTATGACGAGAGTCTATCCTTGGTGTCCAGATTTCTAGATACCTATGTAAGTGATGACTTCAACGCTATGTTGAACGAATATAGTAAATGGAAAAAATCCTATTCCGATGGCAAGAACGTCGGAATCAAAAGTCCAAAGGAGGAAAAGGATGATTAAAGATTACGAACTCATGATGATTTTATCTCCAAAGCTTTCCGCTGAAAAAGCAGATGCAGCCCATGATGCTGCTCTTAGCCTTTTGCGTGAAGCCGGTGCTGAGATCATCAAGACTGATGCTTGGGGAAAGCGCATGCTTGCGTATCCCATCGAAAAGCATCTGGAAGCGTATTATTATGTGAACTACATGAAGATGGACAGCCTTGCTGTAAAGGCCATCAAACAGCAGTTCAACATCAATGAAAACATAATCCGACATATGTTCGTTGCTCATGACGAGAAATAGGAGGAATTATGGCAGACCTAAGATTACCCAGACTAAACAAGTTCATCTGCAGTGGCCGTATAGCCAATGATTTGGAACTGAAATTTACCCCCAAGGGTACCCCTGTAATCCGTATCACTCTGGCTTCAGACAGATCTTATAAAGACGACTCTGACCAGTGGCAGACAGTAACAAGCTGGATCGATTGCGTAGCTTGGAATAAAACTGCCGAGATGATTGCCAACACTGCCCACAAGGGTAGCGCGATCATCGTTGAAGGTCGTATTGACACCAGGAACTGGACTGATCAAAACAACCAAAACCGCAAAAGCACTGAAGTAAATGTCGAAGCAGTGCACTTCCTTGAATGGCCTCTCCGCGATGGAGAAGCTCCTCAAGGTCACAATGAAGCGCCAATGCCAAGCGAAGCGCCAGCTCATTCCAAAAGTGTCACCGACGATGATGTCCCATTTTAGGAGAAACAATGAATTTCAGCGATAGAAAGAAAAAGTTCACTCGCCGTAAATACTGTAAGTTCTGTGCCAATCCTGATCTTGTAATCGATTACAAGAACATCGATCTGATGCGTCAATACACTTCTGACGTTGGTAAGATCGAAGCAGCACGTCTCACCGGAACCTGCGCCAAACACCAGCGCAAGCTTACCACCGAGATCAAACGTGCCCGTCAGATGGCTCTGATCCCTTACGTTGTAGAATAAATACGATGTTCCTGCTACCCTTCCTGAGCGGAACTATGTCGCTATTGAGTCCCTTCCTGGGGATGATAATGGTGATGTATATCAGCGCCAAAATGTTGGGCCCTGCTTTGGTATCTCCGCAAAGAGCGATAGTATTGTTCTTTGTGATGCCGATCCTGGTTCTGCTGATGGACGGACGTCACGGAGACATTCCACTGATTGCTTCTGATGCGATTTTTGGAGTGGGTTTGGTGATCTACGTTTTTTTGCTTACTCTCAGGCGCAATCAGGTGCTCAGTGAGGCTTTACTTGCTGGGATATTAGTGATAATAGTTTATTCACTTGCCAGGATGTACATCTTTGGCGGGATCCTAAGCAAGGCCTATTTGGAAGGGATGCAGATGATACAGGAGCAGATGCCAGCTTTCCTGGATAATGAATACACGCAGCTTAGCGCCAGGATGTGGGAAAACTTGATGCCCGCATTCTGGGGTGTAGGGCAGATTGTTGCCCTTTTGATCGGCTATATCATCTTTCACCGCACAATCCATATACCGTTTGTGCCGGCGGATATGAAATTCACAGTATTCTACAATATCCTGATTTTGGCATCGCTTCCCTTGTATATGTTTGAAGCTACAAAGACAGTATTTGTAAACACTCTGATCCTACTCTGCACCGTGCCCTTGACCCAGGGTTTCTTCCTGGCCTGGACATTCGTATCCAGAATAGTATCTAATAATATCATAAAAAGCATAATCATGTTTGTATTGCTGATATATGCTTTTATTCCGCTCATTCTCATCGGTTTTGCCGATAGCTGGATGAGTAGCAACAAAACGCGTGGAGGAAATACCGCATGAAAGTAATCTTGCTCGAAAACATAGAAAAATTGGGTAATCAAGGCGAAGTAGTAAACGTAAAACGGGGATATGCCAGAAACTATCTAGTCCCTAGGGACTTCGCTCGTTACGCCACACCTTATAATATGAAACGCTTGGGCAGTATTCAGGAAGAGCTCAAAGCAATAGAAGAAAAAAATATCCTGGAGTTAAAAAACCTTGCCGAAAAAATAGCTTCTGTAAAACTGACATTTAACCGCAAAGTGGATGAACAGGGAAACATGTTTGGCTCAGTTTCAGAGAACGATATCGTTCATGCCCTGAAAGCAGAGGGAGTGGACATACACCGTTCAACGGTGCAAATGGAGCACCATATCAAGGAACTGGGAGATCATAGCATTTCCATCAGGCTACACAAAGAGGTAGTCACAAATCTGGCTTTTGTGGTTCAAGCAGAAACCGAAGTTGAATAATATTCCCGGGAGGTTCCCATGCATGATACATTGTACAAGATCAAGCAGATAGCCACAGTGGTTATCTTCATCGCGGTTCTATCCACGGTGGGGATGATTACCGAGCGTCCGATTATGATGCTTGCATACGCTGCATTCTTTCTGGTGTTGAGTGTACTTGTATATTTTTCACTGAAGAACAATCAAAGACACTTTGAGGTAACGTATCGTTCAAACAAAGGCCTTAAAAGGATAGTGGCTGCGATTCTGATGATCCTGGCCATTGTAACACCTTTGATTATCGCTACACGTACCAGTGTGATCAGTCTGCCGCAAACCCTGAGCTCCGGTGTTGTGATTCCCATGATGCTTGGTCTCAGCATTCTGTTTATCCTGATGATCTTGGTAACCGTGTACCTGATCAACAGAAAAGGTACGACCGCGGCCAAACGTGCCATCGGATACATAGTATTTATTATCGCTTCTATGATCCCCGGTTTGCTGATGTCCCTCGTGGACAGCACCACCATGGGTATCGGATCGGTTTACTATGTAGCTATGGCAGTATTGATCCTGGCTTACAACGCCTTTGGTCTTTACTTCAACCAAGAATAACACAGTATTAAGCGGGAGTATGTCATTTTGGGGCAGTACTCCCGTTTACTTCTCTTTTTCAGAATGACTTTCGTTCTTGCTAATCAGCGTTTCAACAAGATAATCTACCAAATAGCAGGCGAAAAATACAATCGATTTATCCATGTTTACTTGGGATGGAAGAAGATTGTCGGTCCTCTCTTGGCTGAACGGTCACAACCCATCAAGCTGGAGAATGATGTATTGTTCGTTGGTGTTCAGAATAGTTCCTGGATGCAGGAATTGGTCTTATTGAAGACGGATATCATCGCCAAATATGCCAATTATGGTGAGCAACTACAAGACATCATATACCTAATCCAAAGCCCCGGTAAAAGAAAAAAATGAGCGTACAAATTGCCGCATCCGTACTTTCTGCAGATTTTGGCCATCTCGCCGCTGAGATAAAGAAGCTGCAAGCAACCGACATAATCCATCTGGATCTGATGGACGGTCATTATGTACCCAATCTCAGTTTCGGATATCCCCTCATCTCAGCGATTCGAAGCCTTAGCGATAAAGCTCTTGATGCTCACCTGATGGTTACAAATCCTGATGTCTATGTGGAACCGCTGGCCGAGATCGGCATCCAATACCTTTCTTTTCATCAGGAAACAGTGTATCACAGTCATCGCATGGTACAAAAGATCAAATCCCTCGGTATCAAAGCCGGGATCGCACTCAATCCTGCCACTCCCGTGAACACTTTGGATGATATCCTGCCAGAACTGGATTTCGTGCTGGTAATGAGTGTAAATCCGGGTTATTCAGCTCAGAAATTCATTCCCCACGCCATCGATAAAATCGCTCAACTCAAAGCTCTGAAAGTGAAGTATCCCAATCTGCTGATTGAAGTGGACGGAGGAGTGAATGGCAACAACTGCAGGGAGCTTAGGGAAGCCGGAGCTGACATCCTGGTATCTGCATCTTATATCTTTGCTTCGCAGGATTACACTGCGTCTATACACACATTGAAGGGAGAGTAAATGTTTAGCAGCCTGTCCGAACGCCTGGACTCCATATTTCGCAACCTGAAAGGTAGTGGCTACCTTACCGAGCAGAACATCAAAGACAGTATGCGCGAGATTCGTCTAGCGTTGCTTGAAGCGGATGTGAATTTCAAGATCGTAAAGAAATTCATAGCAGAAGTAGAGAGCAGGGCAGTAGGCGCTGAAGTCATGAAATCCCTTACTCCTGGCCAGCAAATCGTAAAGATCGTTCATGAACAACTCATTGCCCTGATGGACACTGAGGGCTTTGAAATGAAGGTCTATAACAATAAACTCACAAAAATTATGATGGTGGGATTGCAAGGTTCCGGCAAAACCACGGCTTGCGCGAAACTGGCTGCTATGTATCGCAAAAAAGGGATTAAGCCGATGATGGTGGCATGCGATGTCTATCGTCCTGCTGCTATCGAACAGCTCAAAGTACTTGGCCGTCAGATCGATATCCCCGTTGTTGCCGACGAGAGCAAAGATGTCCTGGTGATTGCGGAAAAAGCCCTTAAAGAAGCCTATACTGCATTTACCAATCTTCTCATTTTCGATACTGCCGGACGCTTGCACATCGATGAAGAAATGATGAATGAGGTAGCGCGTCTGAAAGACCATGTGAAGCCCGATTATATCTTCTTTGTAGCTGATGCTATGACCGGACAGGATGCCGTGACGGTTGCCAATGAATTCTATGATAAATTAAAGTTCGACGGTGTAATACTCACCAAGCTGGATGGAGATGCCCGCGGAGGTGCAGCGCTGTCCATTAAAGCTGTAACCGGTAGGCCTTTGGCCTTTATGGGAACCGGCGAGAAGATCCCCGATCTGGAAGTGTTTCATGCAGATAGGATGGCTTCACGCATCCTCGGTATGGGCGATGTGCTCAGCCTCATCGAAAAAGCGGAAGAAAGCCTGAACGCTGCAGAAGAAGAAAAGCTTGCCCGCAAGATGTTGAAGAACCAGTTTACCTTAAACGACTTTCTAAAACAGCTTCAAAGTATCAAGAAAATGGGTCCGTTGGAGTCCATCATCAAGATGATTCCAGGGATCGGCTCAAAGCTGCCTGCAGATCTGAAAATCGATGATAATGCCTTAAAACACGTGGAAGCTATCATCCAATCCATGACTAATATGGAGCGTGAGAAGCCGGAAATTTTGAACGGAAGCAGAAGACTGCGCATTTCCAAGGGTTGTGGACGTCCCGTAATGGAAGTGAACCGCTTGATGCGTCAATTTGAAGACATGAAAAAAATGATGAAAAAGATGAACAGTCCCAAAGGTATGAAACAGTTGGAATCCATGATGAAGGGACAGCAGTAGAGCCGGATACCCATCCAATATTATGCTTTGGTCGTGATTCCCAGTTGATCACGGCCTTTGTCTTTGCCAATAGATTAGGCTATGATCAAGCTGATATTATCCCGTTATCATCTAGTGTTCACTCGATCATCACTGCATGATATCTCGATCGCTACAGCTTGACCCAAAGAGAGAGAAGACGGGGAGAGAAATTCCGGGCGGCAGGGAAATCTGATCGCTACACTATATCATGAAGCCAGTCTCTGTTACGCTTGCTTTGAACGGAAGGTATCATCCCGCGATGGCGGATTCGGCGCTTGTCGAAACGTTTGATGCTCTGTTGCAAGCAGCCTGTCCAGAGCTGATGGTTCAGTTGGATTTGATCCTGATAACGGTCAAGAAAGGGAGCGGCGATACTGACGAAATCTGTATATTCATATTCTTCCGCCCAAAATAACAAGAGGTGCGAGACATCGGTCTCGGGGAAGTCCTCTCTGCTATCCGAAAAATCCACAAAGTAGTAATCGGTACCACAAAGGATGATGTTCTTCGGTTGGTTATCTATGTGGCATATGCATTTATGTCCTTCCATACTCGCAGTGTGAAAATCTGCTATTGCAGAACCGAGATGGGCGGAATCAAAGCCCAACTGATCCATATATGAGGAGGCTTTTATCCTTTGAGTGCTAATATACCATAGCGATTCCCCTATTTTCTCGGATTTTCCATGGCTGAGTAATAGGGGGACATGAGGCAGATTGAGATTGTAAACCTTCAATTCGGCTTCATAGCACTTCGGATCGCTAAAGGTCTTGATGATTTCTTTTGGATATAGTACGATATTGGGTCTGTCTATCATTAATTAAGGGTGATTCGCTCGATTTTGTTTTGCTTTAGCATAGGCACAATCAGTTCGTTTGAGGGCAGATGATAATAGATGTCTGCAGCACTGTCATATCCCTTCAGGTCTGTGATAAAACGATTCTGCTCCTGCGGGATTTCGATGATCATCTGTTCTTTCCAGGAGCTGAAATAGATACGTCCCAGGTCATCAATGGCGATGCCATCCAGATTGGAGTACATGGTATCCTTAAAAATACTGACGCTCATATCCCGGGTGTCCAGGCTGAGGATGGGAGATTGTTCCTTATTACCTACGATGAACATCTGCCAGCGGGGGCGATCGTAGATGATGCCGTTTGGCGCTGAGATGAGTTCGTGAGAAATCCGCTGCTGTGTCTTGGATTGGGGATCATACACGAATACGCTGTTGCCGGGAGTGTCCGTAATATAGAGTTTACCATATTCATCCATAGCGATGTCGTTCAAACCCACCGCGTCATTAATGGGGTAGCTTTCGATTATCTTGGCTTCGCTAACGCTCACCACATGAATCTGAGCAGGATCGGTTACATAGAGCAAATCACCTACCAGCAGTAGCCCTTTGGGAGCTTCGAACCCTTCTTTGATGAACTCGCTGTATTGTCCCTGGTTATCCATCGCCACGATGCTGCCGTCTCCCACGTTCGAGATCAGGAAGCGTTCGCCTACAGAATCGTAAGCCACACTCTCGGGTTTGTTCAAGTAGTTGTCTTTACCACCTGCGAGTACGTAGATTAATGCTGCTACGATAGCCAGGATCACTATTATCAATATGATGTATTTTTTTTTCATGTTTCTTTTATACTCCATGTGCTGCCTTGTGTACTGTCTTTTATCTCTATACCAAGCTTCTGCAGGTCATCGCGGATTTTATCCGAGCGCAGCCAATTCTTCTCTGTTCTGGCTTCTGCCCGGTAGGAAAGGATCAATTCGATCAAAGAACCGGAAAGATCAGGTATGCTTTCGCTTTTAGCTTGGGTTTCTTTTTGGAAAAATCCAAGAACTCTTCCCAGTTTAAGTAACATCGCTGATGCTTCCTTGCAGATTATCGGATCATTTGCCTGTTTTTTGGCTATATGACTCAGATCAAAGAGGATGGCTATTGCCTTAGCAGTGTTAAAATCGTCATCCATCGCAGCTTTGAACTCCTGCTCCAGAGCAAGGATCGCTTTATCCTGATTCATGAGTTGCAGGAGATCGTAATAATCATGTCCGCCCATTGCTTTATGCAGGTTTTGCATGGCTTTGTGAGATTCCTCAATCAGTTCCCGGGTAAAATCGATGGGAGAGCGGTAATGCTTTGATAGGAAGAAATGTCGGATGTCTTCAGCATCATATTCCTGAAGGATATCACGTGCGGTAAAGAAGTTCTTCAGACTCTTACTCATCTTTTCGCCGTCCACATTCAAGAAACCGTTGTGCATCCAATAGCGTGCCAAGGGTTGTCCGGAGAGTGCAATCGCTTGTGCATTTTCGTTCTCATGATGGGGAAAAACCAGATCGATGCCTCCGCCATGGATGTCGAAAGTGGTACCCAGATAGTGCCGGCTCATCACCACGCATTCGGTATGCCAACCGGGGCGGCCGTTGCCCCAGGGACTTTGCCAGAAGGGTTCTCCGGGTTTGCTGGCTTTCCACAAAGTGAAGTCCGCGGGATGCTTTTTGGCGGTATTTTCCGCAACTCTGGCACCTGCCATCTGATCGTCTACTTGCTTGCCAGAGAGACTGCCATATTCGGGCAAAGAAGCTGTATCGAAATACACATCTCCGTTTACTTCGTAAGCAAATCCCTTCTTCTGCAGATCGTGGATCAACTCAATAATCTGGGGCATAGTATCAGTGGCTCTAGGCTGATGGTTTGGGGCTTTGATGCCCAGAGCTGCGCAATCTTCCAAAAAGGCCTGAGTATATTTCCCGGCGATATCCCGGAATTCACGTCCTTCACTTTTCGATTGCTCAATGATCTTGTCGTCTATATCGGTGATGTTTTGGACATAAGTCACATCGTAGTTCAGGTATTCAAAATAGCGGCGCACTACATCAAAAAAGATGAAGGCACGAGCGTTTCCGATGTGAAAGTAATTGTAAACCGTAGGACCACAGGCATACAGCTTTAGTTTTCCCGGTTCCAGGGGAATGAACTCTTCTTTCATGCGGGATTGGGTATTATAGATTTTCATATTTTATCCGTTATTTATAAACCACAAAGCGGTCACGAGCTTCAATGCTTTTGCCATCCTGCGTTTTGGCCTTTACACGGAAGAAATAGGTATTATTGGCCAATTTATCGTTAAATTGGTCTCTGCCATCAAAGGGGATTTTGTTAAATCCTTGCTGGGCAGTTGTCTCAATGCGACGAATGCGTCTTCCGCTCATGGTAAATATTTCCACAGTTACTTCTGCGCTTTCGGAAATTATGAAAGTGATGTGGGCATCCTTCTTCATGGGATTGGGATAGATCAGCAGATTCTGTAATGATATGGGGCCGCTATCTTTGGCGATGAAATGCGTAGTGGCTACAGAGGGAAGATTGAAGTTGTCAAAAGCGATAAGTTGGATTGTGTGAGGTCCCTCGTCCAGCGTTGGCATTGGAAATGTGAGCGTACCCGATACAGCAGAATCAACATCATAGGTGAAATATCCGGTTACTACTAATGGCTGCAATGAGTTGTCAATCACCAAAAGGATGTTGTGACCAGCACTTCCGGTTACGTTTATTCCATTGCTATCCGCAATTTTTGCATAGAGTACAGGGGAAGTATTCACGGTATCACCAGCACGGAAGTCGTAAGATCCCAGGAATATGTCAATCGCAGGCGGAGCTTCATTCGGCATGGAATCCGGCAGTACTTCATCAGAGAGATTGAGGGGGTGATAATAACTGATGTAGTCAGTATTACTGGCATTGTCCCAGAGATAGCTGAGTACCAATCCACTGTTTCCGCTTAAGACATCGTCGGGAACCCAGAAACCACCATGAAAACTGGATTCTTTTACTGTTACACTACCATTGAAAATGGGATTGCCCTTTTTACTGATGTCAATACCGGCAAAGGTATATTCTGAATCGGAATTGTAAGCTTTAAACAAGGCTTCTCCACTAATGCCTTTTTCGTTCATATGGCCGGAAAAACTAGCATGTTGGCGGGAGTGAAAGAGATTTTTATCTTTTCCTCCAGATATTGGTCTGATAGAAGGGATGCTTTGCGGGGGTACTGTGTATAGGTTCGGATCCCCCAGAATTATATACATGGCGTCGTTGTTTACGCTTTGCGTATAAGTGGTTTTTGCGGCTGTGAGCGCTGTGCCCAGAGGCATCCGGGAATTTGTCATATTTGGGATAAAGAGTTCCATCAGATCATTGTTTGGATCTGGGAAGCTCTTCCGGGTAGCAGCAACGGACGCTATAGCGCCGCCATTATTGACAAGAATAGTTTTTTGGCCCAGGCTTTCGTAAGACCAATGGTCGAATGCACTTATCTCACAGGATGCGGCGATAAAGAGGGGCAGCATATCCGGATTGCGGAATTTCCCTATGTCTGTAGAACCCGTAAAGTAGTTTTGCATACCCAGTGTGTCAAAAGAACCGTGACCGATATAATACCAGATCAACTTGCCTTCATTGATCTCTTCAAACATCTCGTCCCTTACCCGGGGTTTGTTCAAAAACTCATCGGTGTCGTACTCAGCAGCAAAGATCTTGGTGTTCAATACCTGGGGATTTATGAACGTGGAAAGTGACTGCATGTCTCTGGTATGTTGCCAGTCCATAGTATTGGTGCCGTTTACGTTGTCATCAGCAAGGAAAAGCAAGCTGTTGCGCCACAATCCCGGTTTGGGTTCTTGAGTATAGCGTCTGAAGTTTTCCATCATGATGTTCAAATCAGACAAAGTGCTTACCGGGTATCTCCCGATGGCAATTTCGGGGTGATTCAGGTTTGTGAGCATGCCGAAATAGTCGTCCGAAGTGATATAATTTGTAGGATGTTGGAATATCATCACTTTGTTTTTTCCAGCGGCGACCCGGGAGTAATTTCGCCAATCCATGGTACCCATTCCCAATAGAGTGAGCGATCGTATCTTGGGTTCCGGAAGGTTGTGATAAAGATACCGGAGGAACTGCCGGATAGCCATGGGATCGGGATAACCACCATTGAATTGGTTCATGATGTCAGATTGAAGTACTACTCTGGTGGCCATGCCCCAGTTTTGCCTATACATCTCTGCTAGTTCTTCTGCTTTCCCCGCGAACTCTTCGGGTACTACTATCACGCTTTCCACAGGATCCTTGGGAGCAGTAAGATCCTTTGGCTCGAGCACAGTGATAGATGCAGGGCTATAGAGTTCTGCAGGACGGGATACATAGAATTTGGTGTCGGCATTTGAGCGTGTAATAAAATGAAACGAATCGGATTCGGGCATTATGTTTATGTTGCTGATATTGTTGCCAGGCATTACCTTGTAAACTGTAATGTCTGAGGCATATCCGTTAAATATATACTTCACGGGCAGCATGAAATTGTTTTCCACTGCATTCACTGTATATTGCTCGTTTTTTTTGATTAATTTGCGAGCGTAGCTAACGCTGTAGTAATCCAGATTGATGTTGTTCGACGAGTTTCTGATCACTCTGATGGTAATCGTGTTGCTTCCTGCTACAAAGTATTGGGTTGATCTGGAGAACTTGAAGATCGTAGAACCATACCATGTATGTACGTTGGTATTGGTTTCAGAGCTGGGAACCAAGTTCCCATTCACATATACGCTAATCTGGTTTGTGACGGCGCCCGTTCCGGAATCCTGACGCATACGCATTATCAATTGTTGATCAATACTGGGATCCAGATCAGGAAGATCTATATCGAAAGAGTAATCCATAGTGGTATTGCCATTCATTCTGGCCATATACCAGGTATATCCGGTTATGGAGGGGCGGTAGGACTCTTGTTCAATATGTACGTTTGCCGTGTGATAATCGGTGCTGTCATTATAGGCGAACACGACGTCGTCCTGTTGGATTCGGAGAGGGGGACTGGGGAAGTTTCCGGCAAAACTAAGCCAGTATATACCATTGTGAGAGTATGGATTATGATAGATGCTCTGATCGGAGGTTTGTAAAATGGAGTTCTTCACGTATCCGGTACGATCCTCTCCATAGAATACTATGTAATCTGAAGCATCAAAACTGCCATCATCTGCGCCTACTACTTGGATTGGTATCTCGGAAAATCTGTCTCCTGGCATAATCTCGGTTTGGTCTTGATACTGCCCTGTCGTACCGAAGAGTCTGAAACTACGGGGATCAATGTCTTCAAGAAGAAAGTCACTTAGTTGAGATCTGTTGATGCGGAACATACCGGTCTTGTCCACTTCAATCTTTGCCCACCAGGGGGATTGAGAAAAGTCTGCGTATTGAACATCAGTGCGGTAGGTTTTCAACCAATACTTGGCATTATCTTTATTCAAGACCTGATTGAAGAAAACATCGCTCATGTGATCTGAGCGGAGGATGCCTTTCTGGTCTGTATTTCCTGCTATCTGCACATTTATTCTGGCAGTTTTAATTACTTCCAGACCCAGATTACCGTCGTAGATGAAGGGATTGATGATAAACACCATATAGGGGTGATCCCGGAAAGAATGAAGCCCGACACTGTACAATGCGCTTTGCTCGTAGGTGGTATACAGACTTTCGTTTATTTCATACAGATAGTCGGATATACCCTCACTAGAAATCGGTGTGGGAACAGGCTTTATCCTCTTATTAAGGGAGATACGGGTCTTTGTGCTGGAGATTATTGTAGCACTGGCGCTGCCATCTGAAGGAACGCCTATCTTGAATTCCAGAGTCGGTATGGAAGGAGAGCCGGGTATCTCCGGATAAGCTCCTTCGCGATAGCGTAGGGAACTGAAGTCTGGGCCCTCCGCAATATCGTAGTCATCGAGGATAAAATCCAAGGTTATTTCATCGCTGCTTTGATCTACCACTGTGATGCTTGCTTGCATCCATATAATGGAGAACAACATACTCAGTGCTAAAATGATCCGTTTCATTTGTCCTTCTTTGGGGTAAATATCTTCTCCAAACCATAGATCAACAGGTAGAATATTCCGGTAAACACAAATATCCCCAGCATGCCCTGGCCCATCATCCAGAGCGAGTATTGTATCGTTTCAGGTTTACTAAGCAGTAGTTGCAACATAAGGCATATCCTCTTTCATTCTATATGATACTGTCGGCCATTCTTGATCATCATGGCACGATATATTTGCTCGATCAGAACCAAGCGTGCAATTCGATGAGTGAAGGTGAGGCTCGACAAACTAAGACAAACATCGGCAGAGGCTTTCAGCTCGTCGCTGCTGCCATATACTCCACCAATCACAAAAACAATACGTTTACCGATAGATATATTAGTCAGAAACTGCGAAAAATCAAGAGAAGTTTTCATTGTACCTTTCTCATCCAACAATACCAGATAATCTCCGGTCTCGATTCTAGATAACACTTCTTGTCCTTCTTTCTTGATTACTAAATCTTTATTTCCGGTTTCTTTGATGCTAACATCGGGCAGTTGCACGATATCCAATTTGCAGTATGGCTTTATTCTCTTCAGGTACTCCGAAATAGCTACCGTCAGCCAGCTGTCTTTGTCTTTGCCCAGCTGTATGATTCTGATCTTCATCTTATCATGGAAGCCAGAGCCAGTGCCATGCAGAGCATCTTTATTTCACCGTCATCTGCTCTGGACGGTATCAGGATAGGGGCTTTTGTGCCCATTACCACATGAGCTACGCGGTACTTGCAATAGTAGGTCAACATCTTTCCGTAGATGTTGCCTGCTTCGATATTTGGTACAATCATGATGTCGGCATTTCCGCCAACTGGGCTGTTAATACCCTTCATCTTTGCGGCCTTGATATCCACAGCGTTGTCGAAAGCAAGAGGTCCTTCGATGATACATCCGGGTATCTGATTGCGTTCGTTCATTTTGGAGATCATCGCAGCATCCATAGTTGCCGGCATTTTTGGATTTACAACTTCAACTGCTGAAAGGATTGCTACTTTAGGGTTGGGATTGCCCAGATAGTGGGCTACCTGAACTGCATTCCTGATGATGGCGATCTTTTCAGAGAGGTCTGGCATGAGGTTGATTCCTCCATCGCTCATCAGCTTGATTCCTTCCGGATGCTCATAAGCCAAAACATCAGATATCACATCACTGGTACGCAGTCCTTTCTCTTTATCCAATACTGCACGCAGCAACATTGATGTGTCGGTCTTACCCTTCAATATAATGTCGGCTTTGTTCTCTCTTGCCAGAGCTACTGATGTCTTTGCAGCAAGAACAAGGTCTTTTCCTGTGTCCACTATCTCAAAACTATGAGAGTGTTCCGGAGCCAAGCGCTGGAGCAGTTCCCGGATGGACGGAGCATCACCCACAAGGATGCTTTCTGCCAGGGATTCCTCTTTAGCCAGGATAGCAGCGTCCAATACGCTTTCGGTGTGTGCAGCGGCGATAACAACAGTGCCACGGCGGGAATCTTTCACTTTTTGTACAAGCTCATTAAAATCTTTAATCATTTAGAAAGCTCCTTTGGCTAATAATTATAACGGTCTATGAATTCATCCACAAAGGCATCTTCTTCCGGTTTCAGTTCCACAAGAATTTTCTTCAGGGCTTCCTTCTGGATCTGTCGGACGCGTTCCCTGGAAAGTCCCATTACTTCTGCGATTTGAGCGAAATTCTTGGTCTCATGCTTATCATTTAGGCCAAAGTAAGTTCGGATGATCTCCGCTTCGCGGTGTTCCAATTTATCGATAGCATTGTGGATGCGTGATGTAAGTTTATCTTGTTGGTATAGTTGTTGCGGATCCAGGGTGTCTTTATCTTCCAGAAGATCCCTGGTAGTGTAGTCTTGAAAGTCTGTGGTTTGCATGATATCGTCATAAGATGAAGTATCCGGCATCTGTTCTTTGAGCAAATCCACTGATTTTTCTGTGATGTTTAGTCTGTCGGCTATCTCTTCTGAGCTGGCTTTTTCCCCGGTCTCTGCAAACACTCTCTCCTGAGTAGCCTTGATGCGGTGTGCAGTACTGGATTTTCCCAAGGGGACACGAATAAGAGACGATTTCTCGGAAACTGCCAGCATAATCCGTTGTTTGATCCACCAAATAGCATAAGAGATCAACTTGATATCCTTATCTGGATCGAACTTCTCTATGGCTTTGATAAGGCCGATGTTGCCTTCACTGATCAATTCCGATAGAGACAAGCCCCGATTCTGATAACGGGCGGCGATCTTGACCACAAATTTCAGATTCGCCTGAATGAGGCGGTTCATCGCTTCAGCATCTCCATTGCGGGCTTTCTTCCCCAATTCATGCTCTTCATGCCTGCTCAAGGGCTTGAACTTTGAAATCTCATTCAGATAGCTCTGCAGAGCTTTATCTGCAAAGACACTATCTCTTCTCACTCTTCTGGGCATATTCAAAATCACCCTTGTCCCAGAGGTAGAACTTTTCGAGGATTGATTGCTTTACCTTTGATGCGATACTCAAAGTGTAAGTGTGACCCAGTAGCGTTTCCAGTAGATCCGACCGTTGCAATCTGTTGACCCTTTTGGATCTTATCGCCCACTGCCACGAGATTCTTTTCATTGTGGGCATACACGGTCATCACAAAATCTGGATGCTCAATGACCACAACATTACCATAGGCTCCCTGCACACCGGAGTAAACCACGGTTCCATCCAAAACTGCGTAGATGGGAGTTCCGTTCTTTGCTCCGAGATCTATCCCCTTGTGTGGTCTGCCATTGCGCAAACCGTATTCTGAGAGTATCTTCCCTTCCACAGGCATTATTAGATCATCTCGTATCTTGTCTTTGTTGATGATGTCTGCTTCGGTGAGTGATACTCCGGAAGGTGTAGATCCTCCGGGTCTGGGGCTTCCTGCCAGATATATCTTTTGTCCTACCCGGATATCGTTTGAAAGCAGGGAGTTGATCCTTTTGATCTCATCCACGGTCATGTTGTTTTCCCGGGCGATCTTGAAGAGAGTGTCTTTGGGTTGAACTATATACACCTTTTCTATGACTTCAGTATCTGCATCTGATGTTGGTGGCGTAGTAACCGGGATCTGCGGTTTGATCTCATTTACATCAGTGTCTTCATTGTCACTTTCAGACTTTGGTGCCTTGTAGGGATCCTTTATGATGATCCGTTGTCCGGGGTAAATGGATACTTTTTCAGTTTCAAAGCTGTTCCACTTCAGCATTTCATGGAAGCTGATGTTATGGTTTTTGGCAATTCTAAAGAGGTTATCTCCCCTTTGTACTTTATAAAAGTAGTCTGCGGGAAGAGATGATCTTTGAAATGTGGGAGCTGGATCAGGAGCCGGAGTTGGAGTAGGTGAAGCTACTGTAGCTGGGCCTTGTTGAACGGGTTGCGTGGCTTGCGGTTTATCCCTTTCTACAGGAGCAGGGGTGGAAACAGGAGTTGTCTCTGAGACACGTACTTTCAGTACTTGACCAATGGATAAGTTGGTGGTGCTTAACTGATTCAAGTCCTGAATTTCCTGCACAGTCATTCCGTACTTTCTGGCCAGGCCGTAGAGAGTATCGCCGCGTTTTACAATATGGTTCTGCACTTGTGCCAATGCCATTACCGGAATCATCAATAAAACCAGCACAAGGCAGCGTATTCTATCCAATTTCAAAATCATGATACCTGTTTTCAGTGTTCATTATTTCTTTTGTGATCTGCTCTACCCGGGAAAAGCCATTTCCCCTGCGTAGCATTTCACAAAAGCTGTCGATCAGAAATTCATCAGCCTCAGCTACGATGTACACGCTTCGGTCAGGCAGATTGCGGACATATCCCGTAATCCCCATTTGCAGAGCGCTTTCTCTCGCATGATAGCGATATCCAACTCCCTGTACCCGGCCTCGAACGTGAATCTCGTAAATCGGCATAATTACTCACTTTCAGATTTAGGTTCTTTCTATTTCAGACTATGATATTTGTCAAGGATTCGTTTCAATACGGAATGTGCTCAATTGATATATCAGAAATCTGCAAAGATAGAGAAAGCAAACGACCGGGTTTCTGCTTTTCGCGGGTTTTATCCACTTTCGCGTTTGCGGGGATGAAAGGTACAAACTGGTACTTGAAATAGATAGCTTTGATAGTACTCAAAAAAGAATCGATGTAACTGCTCAACCTGGTGCTGGCTCTTTATCAGGCATTAAGGGACTATACAAATTCTGCCTTCAATTCACGTAACATCAAGTCTCTCATGGCTTCCTGCGGGTCTTTATCCTCGTACAAGATTCTATATACCTGAGTTACGATCGGCATCTCGACATCTAGCTTTTTCGCCAGTTGATACACACTACGGGTGCTGGCAACACCTTCAGCTACCATCTGCATGGAAGCTTGAACCTCCGCAAGAGTTTTACCTTTGCCAATCTCGTAGCCTACATAGCGATTTCGGCTATTGGGACTGATGGCTGTGGTAATAAGGTCTCCGATACCAGAGAGACCTAGAAAAGTCTCTGGTTGAGCATTCATGCTTTTTCCGAAGCGACTAATTTCTACGATTCCTCTTGTCAGAAGTGCGCCCATAGTATTGTCCCCAAAGCCCAATCCGCTTACAATCCCAGCTGCAATGGCAATGATGTTTTTGATTGCTCCGCCAATCTCCACTCCGATAATATCTGAGCTTCTATAGGTTCTGAAGTAATGATTGGAAAATACTCCCTGGAGTCTTTTCAAGAGCTCTTCATCACTACCGGCGATCACTACTGTGGTTGGTACCTCACGAGCCACTTCTTCGGCGTGACTGGGTCCGGAAAGGGCACAAATCTTGTTGTGTACGGTTTTGGGCAGCTCTTCAATGAGTATCCTATCGATGGTTTTCAAGGTATTTTCTTCGATGCCTTTGGCAACATTCACGATTGCCATCAAATCCCGTCGGAGCCAGATCCTGGCGGCAATGTCGGAAGGAATGGAACGAAGAGTATTGCGAATGAATTGGGAAGGAGTAGCCAGGAGCATAATATCACTGCAGAAATCAGCAACATCCGCAAAAGAATCGCTGAATGCGATGCTTTCCGGCAGGCTAATTCCTTTTAACAGAACTGGATTGGCATGGTTTTCTTTGAGCGACGCCAAAAAATCTGGATTGTACTCCCACACCAAGAGTTCATGCCCGTTTTCTGCCAGTAACTTGGCCAGAGCCAAGCCCCAACCTCCGCCACCGATGATGGATATCTTCATTTCTTTATCAGGTCGCAGAATGCTATTAGATCCTCATCATCTTCATCGTCATCAAAATCATCGTCTTCGTCTTCGTCTGCCACCCAATCCGGACAAAACAGGAGATCTTCTTCAAAATCCCAACCGTCCACATTAACAAAGCCGAATTTATCCAGAGTCTCTTCTTCCCAAAAGGAATAGTGGCACACACCGTCGGCATTTGCCCACACCAGAACCGGATTTTTAAAGTGACGTAATTCTATTTTATGATTCTCGACCAGATCCAAGAATTCCTTGATCTTTTTGCGATCTTTTTCTTGGTGAAACTCCATGATGTACCTCGCTGTTCTAAAATTTATGACTTACCGAGGCGGAGAAGCGGTTCTCGCTGAATTCTTTTAAGCGGAGCACGCTCTCATTCGGAGATTCTACATTCCTGTATATGTGCAAGTAGTCAAGTGATAATTTCCAATCCGGATGCAGCTTCAGGTCCAAGCCGGCAGTTGTGTTGTAGATACAATACTCCCGCCCGCCATACCATTGGCTGTCTCCCTGGTAAAAGCGGTCTTCACGACTTAACTCCAGATAGGGTTGCCAACTCTGATTTTTGGTGCTATCACCGCTGAAGGGCATTTCCTTCATCCGCAGAACACAGCGATAGATATTGCTGTCGTAGCTGCCATCGTCATCGTTCAGTTCATCATAACGCGTGTTATCGTAGGTTCGGAAAGCATAGGATCCTTGCAGTGTGAAAGCGGGGAAGTGGTATCTGGCGCCGAGTTCTGTGGTGAGCCTGTTGCCATCCGCTTCGCTGAAGTATTTGTTATAATACAAGTCTTCATAACGGAGGTTCCCAAAAGCCGTAAAGTGCTTCATTGGACGGATAATAATATCTCCCCGATAGAGGTTTCTTGAATAGGAGTATTGCTCGTGGTCTCCGCTACCGTCACTATCTTTGTAATGACGGTAATAAATATGGGGATAGTAGCCATACAGAGCGCTAATACTCCAATAGTGGCGATCAACACGGATTCTGGCAATGCTGTCTGTGCGATACTTATCTTTATTACTCAGGTTTTGGCTGATGGTTCCGGTAACGGAAGGCGTAAATGTCCACCAGCGATAAGGGATTGGATACGCTAAATCCACTCTTGTGAAGAGATTCAAGTCGTCAGTGGTTTCTGCCCAATCGAGGGCTGAACTACCGTTTTCCCATCTGGACAAATCATCATCTGACAACTGGAACAGATTATCCGAGTAACCCGCTCCAAGGCTTATCTCTCCTTCCAACTGGGCATGTGCCATGCCAAATGCAAGCAGAAACAGACTCAGGCATAAGATGATGGGGCGGAAGTTCTTTTTTCGAGCAAGACTGCGGGGGTTTCGCACTTTCTTCTCCTCAGGATACTTCATATCCTCTTGCTGATCCGGGTATATCTCGCGTTGAGATTTGGTCTCGCTACTGATTTCTTCTGTAAAACTCATGAATCTACCTGTTCTTTAGTAGATAGGGACGAGCCATGAACATATGTTCTGATTCTGCCCTCAATTCATATTGGCTACTGCCGTCATTAGCAGGCAAATCAATCTTTTTCCCTATGGTGAGATAGTTTACTCCCTGAGCACTGTATTTCGTGCTGCGAGACAGTCCGAATTCATATTCTTCCACCTTCTTACCGTTGTGCCACAGGCTGAATTTGGGCAAGGTACGGTCTGTAAGCCGGGCACGCACATACACTATACCGTCTTTGGCGTTGTTATGTGTAAAGCGGAATGCCTGTGTACTGTTGAAGGTATAGTATTCGCTGGTTGTGGAATTGTGGGAGATGTCTATCATACCGGCATGAGCATTAATTACCCGGTTTGGCACGGTCACCGGTTTCACTTTTGGTATGATCTTTTCCATCTCGTAAGCACGTAAATATATGCTGCGTTGATAGCAGAGCAATTCGATTTTTTCAGCACCTTCGGGGATCTCAAATTCGATATTGTTATAGATGTAGTATCCATCCAAGCGCTGGTTCAAGCTTAGTTCAAAGGGAATGCGATCTTTGCCGACCAGGATAAAAATCTGCGGTTTACGGAGGTTTTCTATGCTGAAACTGCGGATTTGGATGCGCTCAATTCCTTCGGTTCTCAGCGTCATGGTCTTTTCGGGCAGACTGCGATAAAACCAATGCTTAGCGTCTTCAAAATTGCGGATTCTACGGCTGCCGGGATTCTCAAAATCCATGATGCGGGTGCGATAATTTTGCCCAAAAGCTGTTAACGCCATGAGGCAAAAGAGGATCAGGAAGCTGATTTTCTTTGTCATTTATATAAAAGTCTCCTATAACTCGTCGTCCGGATCCACGATGTTTGCCATAAAACGTCTATCGTGGCGGTCAAAGATGATTACCAAGATGATGGCCAGTATCAATAGTGCAAGACAGATCGAAGCGACAGTAACATTCAGAATGGTAGAGCTGAATACCGATCCTTCTCCTGGAACTGGTTTTCTCTCCATAGTAAGGTGAAGGTTGTACTTGTCAGCCCATCTCAGAATACGGCGAATATGAAGTACGGGTACGTTTTGCTTTGCCATCTTCATCATTACGCCTTCTATCTCAAAATCGCGTTCGGCCAGCTTTGTGTTCAGTCCTTCAGGGATCAACCGGGCATTGGGTTCACTGCCTACATTGGCCAAACCTGCACCGATATTTACAAAGAGGCTATAGCGGTTGGTATCTCCCAAAAGCTCTTCATAAGCTTTCATGTGCAAGTCTATGTTGTCATTCAAACTTGAACCCAGCAACAGCGGTACTCCGTTTCTGCTCATGGCTTCCCGAAGAGATTGGAGACCGAAGTCCGACAGACCGATACCGCGGTCTTCACTGCCGCCGATGGAAGCATATTTGCTGCTAAACTTCAGTAGTCCATTATCCTTCAAAATCCTTTCCATATCCAGCCATGTCATTTCCTCACGGTTGGCTCCGTAGGAGGCTGAAGAAAGCGATACGATGATCTGCGGGTCCAATTCCAGAACGCTGATAGCGGCGTATAACGCCAAGTTTACTGCCGGGTTGCTGCCTGTGATACCTACGGCTATCTTGTCGCCTTTTTTGACACGGGATAGTTCTTCCACAAATATGGCAGCGATATTGGGATTGATAGCAGCTTGTTTCTCCGAAAGCAGACCCCGGTCTGTAGTGATGGAAGAAAGCCGCTGACCAATCAAACCGCTGTGGAAAGGATCGTTGATGGGATCGATCTCAATACCGCGAGCCATAATCTCTGTTTCCAGGATGTCCAGATAATCCTGCATCAGATTGACTGCGGCCAGTTTCTCTTCATAATTGTCGGTGCGAATCTCCACATAGTTGTTACTGGCTATAAGATACAGAACCACAGATAACACAAAGAGCATTATCAGTGACCAGCCGGATTTCAGGTTGGGACGGTACATTCTGTGATTCATCTTAGACCTCCCCGCCAAATATCACAATCAACAATAGTTTCACCAATACCGCAGCGATGGTTATTGTAGAAAGAGTCTTCCAAAATCCCTGACGCTCAAACCAGTTTGCGATCAAGCCGGGGATGATATATCCGATAGATTGCATTTGCAATTGGTGAATAGTAAGTTCATGAAAAACCAAAAGTCTGGAAGCCCAGCCCAGGATGAATCCGATCAATATGCTTAGTACCATTCTGCGTTTGCCAAAGAGCAGGGTAAATCTTCCCACCAAACGGATGATCCCCCAAGTAAGCAAACTGATAACCAAGGTACCCAATATCTGCATTGGTTTGTCTAAATAGAGCGCAATATAGCCGGGGACTACAATTCCGCCAGCAGATGCTCCCAACAATTCAGAAAAGATCAGACTAATGATAACGCCGAGTCCTACTGCGGCTTGTACTACTGCATCAACCACGACCAGCTCCTTTATTTACTTTTGCTATTTTATGTTTGAAATGCGCCACTATCTGAGCGCCATATTTGACCTCACCGGCTATATTCCCGATTCCCAAGACATGAGATTCCTTTTGGGTTAGATCCCAAACTTTTTGGTAGATATCTTCGGTGAGTGGTTGCCCCATTGCAAATAGCTTGTCTTTGGGAATGCCATGACTTAGAGCATAATTCTCTACCTTTTCAGGAATCTCTCCGGTAAGTAATACATAATCATATTTCACTTGCGATAGAGCGTCGATAAGCTGCTGAGATCGGAATAGACGATCCGCACGGGAATTCACGATTATTATAGTTTGCTCACCGTTCAAATTGCCGGTAACCATGTTAATAATATAGACTGTGGATTCCGGATCGTTTGCGGCGAAGACATTGTAAAAATGGATGTCTTTTCCCCTGTCTTCAATCAAGTACTTTTTCAGAGCGCCCGGATCCGGATTTGCGCTCTGCATTCCAGCGAGAGCCACATCCCGGGGTACTCCGGCTTCAGCACATACTGCCAAAGCAAGCTGAACGTTTTCTTTGTGCTCAATATAACGGAATCTGCTCATCTCTTCGTCTGTGACATCAGTGGGTAATATCTTGTGAATCTTGGTGTTACGGCTTTCAGCTACTTTTTTCAGAATGTGAAACTGGCTGTTTTCTGCCGTATAACACACTCCACCCACCGGAATCGAATTCGATAGGCTCATGGTGACACTTTGTACAGTTCCGCCCATCAGATCCAAATGATCGGGACGGCTGTTTGTTATTACCGAAATTGTGCTTTTTACAAACTTGCGTTCAGTAATCCATTGGAATACTGGATTCACAGCCATACATTCGATTACAATCGCATCGGGCTTTTCACTTGCAGCATAGCGGAAGATATATTTCTGCTCGATGATGTTCGCCCCTTGCAAGCGAATGATGGCGGCCTCTCTGCCATCGGGGAGCACTACTCGGGGTAAAGTTCCGGTAATCTTGGCGATGGTCTTTTTGCCCCCGGCACGCAAGCCAGCGGCAATCAACCTTGTAACGCTGGATTTTCCTCTGGTGCCGTTCACATGGATTCGCACAGGGATAGCCAGTACTTTATGCACATGTCTGCGATACTCCAATATCCAATGCAAGATCAGGATAATGGTCGCAATGATCAGTATTGTCATCTATTCCTCATAGTAGAAATGTCTGATTACGCTACTACTCTCGCTCATTTCGGGGTAGTATAACCTAAAGAATGTAATGGAGCAATATCCATTCCACTAGCAGGAAAATATCCTTTTCTTTTCAGAACTGATCGAAGATGCCTGTATAAACAAATCCCGGTTCTCTCCCTCTTGATCTTCGAAGGATGAAGCTGTTATAATCGGGTAATGATCCAGTGGTCACTCGATGATAACGGCTTTATATCTGCTTTGTCACTGCTTGAAGCAGGGAGGAAGGATAGCAAGCAGATGCCGCAGATCAAGCTGATTTACGAAGATTTTTTGTCCAAGTTATGCTTAATCTTGGATAATGCGAATGGATTTCACTAGACCTTACGTATCTTACTGTATACCTATATGTTATACGGTCAAATGGACTTCAATACATGGGGTGGAAACTATGTATTGTCCAAACCATCTCTTAACTTATTTTGACAGAGACAGATGACATAGGTGGCTAGAACTCCAGTGCATTATATGGGTCAATTACAAAAGGCCTTCCACCAGGGAAGGCCTTGTATGATGAGTCTGTATTATGCTTTTATTTGAAGCGCTTTTAGAAGCTCCGCTTGAATTTCAGGACGCTCCTTGAGGTCGCTTTCTCTCAAGAAGTCGATGCGCTGCTGGAATCTGTCTTTCAGAAGGCTGATGTAGTTATCCATATTGCCGCGTTTTGCAGGATTGTAGGTCTCATAATATCCGGGCAAGAGCTTTTCGATTGAATCTTTGGAAGGGATCAACGCACCTGGTAACAGACTCCATTCTTCCCATTCAATCTGATCGGTAAGGATAGCTGTCTGCAGAGTGAGAGAAGTCTTCAACGGGATAGCTTCCAGTTCGCTATCGGAGGTTTTCCAATAACCACGGGAGTTGAAGCAATAGAAATCGGCACCATTATCGGCAACATTCAGAAAAGCTTCCACATCACGATAGAGCTCATAAACACGGAAAGGATTGGCAAATGGCTCGAACACCAGTTTCTTTAATTCATCTTCAGTTACGTTTTCGGCGCGGTTACGCTGAGTCATCAAAGCCGCTCCCATGGAGATTGCGAGATACTTGTTTGTAAGCTTTAATGCGGGAGGTAAAACGCTGTCTTTCATAAGCCATACCAAGGCTTTGGGGAAGGCACAGCGGTTCACATAATTGCCCAGCAGGCTGCGATCCAGAAGTGCACGGCCGTTTTGGTTGCGCAGATCCTGACCCACTGGGATGCGTTTGCCGTCGATATTGAGTATGGCGTGGTTCATCAAGGCAAGAGCATATTTCCAGTCCGGATGGTCGATGGGGCGGGAGTCTGTCTTGTCAAAGAGGGTAGGTTCCCAAGCACGACATACTTTTTGTTCCAAGTCTATCTGGAAAGCATCGTCGTGCAATACTACCTTGGAAAATCCTTTGGGCAGCGTACCAGCGTTATCATGTGAATTTGTGTGGCTGGATTTTCCGGTTCCGGATAGTCCGTAGAATGCAATCGAGCGCTTACCGAATTTGTGATAGGCAGAGTCTTCGCAGGTACTGAAATCAATTTCTTTGATTCCGCCGTGACAAGCAGCCATCCCGATACGGATGCCGGAGGTCCATGCCATGGTAAGGGTTCCCTTTTTGCGTTCGCCAAAGTAGCGCATTCCCAAGTTCACCATCACATTGTGTTTTTCATCAACGAGAGCCAGTTGAGGAGCGCCGACATTGTTGTAGAACGGATCGTCGCAAGTCCATTCATTGAAGGCGATGAGGATGATGTCCTGAATGGGTAGCTTGGGGCTGGCAGCATACTTCTTTGCTACCGACTCATAGGGAGAGAAGTTCAATAGCCAGTTGAATACATTGGCGACGTCACTTTCGGTAGTGATAAAAGTAGCCTTGATCATCACATCCTGATCCATGCCCAACACTGCTTCGGCTTTAATCAGAGGATAGTGTTGCATCTGCCAAACAGCTTCGCGTAGATCACCTTCCAGCTTGTTCTTTTTGCTGGCATCAAGGCGGTGGTAAAAGCGTCTGGCTTTGGCTGTTCTGCCCAGGATGTTTCCATGACAATCGTCCAAGACCTTTGCATCAGCGGGAAGATTGTGCATTTTGACATATTCAGGGTACATCGGAATGTCCGTGACGGTCACACCGGGTTGGTTCTTCGCCATTTCATAGGCTTCTCGAATGTCAATTTTGCGCACTTTGTGGTTGTTCATCAATGTCTCCGCTATTGCGCGAATCGGGGACATCGCTTTTAGATCGCTGTAGTATTCAGCACTGCTCTTGCTTGCCATTATTCCTCCATCTATGGCTGATATTTAGTATCAAGTTTGTTAATTGGCATTTAAAACCTTTATGCTTTCATGTCAAGCAGAGTATTAAATAATTCCCAATTCCTTACCGATCATCCGGAATTTGTCCAGGGCCATATCCAGTTGTTCGCGGGTGTGAGTTGCCATGAAGGAACAGCGGATCAGACAGCCGTTTGGCGGCACTGCTGGGGGAATCACGGGATTTATGAATACACCTTCTTCTCCCAAGCGAGCCCACATTTGGAAGGCACGCATCATGTCGCCCACATATAATGGTATCACAGGAGTACAGCTGGACCCTGTGTCGTATCCCATTGCCTTGAACTCCTGCATCATATAATCGGTATTCTCCCAAAGCTTTGCTATGCGTTCAGGTTCTTCTTCCATAATCTTGAGGGCAGCCAAAACACTGGCCGTAGAAGCAGGAGGAAGCGATGCGCTAAAGATTAAAGCGCGGGATTTATGCTTCAAATAGTGAATCAGCGGCTCATCTGCTGCGATGAATCCACCCACTGAAGCCAAAGATTTGCTGAATGTTCCCATGATGAAGTCGGTCTTTGCCGTCAGGCCAAAATGAGCTGTAGCTCCGGCTCCCTTTTCGCCTAAAACACCCAGAGAATGTGCTTCATCAACCATCAGGATAGCGCCGTATTTATCTGCCAAAGCGGATATTTGGGGCAGATTGGCAATATCACCTTCCATCGAGAATATGCCATCCACAACAATAAGTGCGGATTTACCTCCCAGCTTTTGTAAACAGCGTTCCAGGGAGTTCATGTCATTGTGATTGTAACGCACCATAATGCCGTCCGACAGTTTACAGCCGTCGATGATGGAAGCGTGATCGTATTTATCAGTAACGATATATTCGTTTTTGCCTACCATGGCAGAGATGCAGCCTACGTTTGCCTGATAACCCGTGGGATATGCCAGGGCTGCTTCCTTTCCAACCAGGAGTGCCAATTCTGCTTCCAGCTCCAGATGGATATCCAAAGTGCCGTTCAGGAATCTGGAACCGGCACATCCGCTACCATACTTCTTCATGGCTTGGATGCCGGCTTCCTTCACTTTGGGGTGGTTGGTAAGGCCTAAATAGCTGTTTGAACCCATCATAAGCATTTTTTTACCGTTGCAAATTACTTCGGTGTCCTGCTCGGAGGATATCTCCCTAAAATATGGATAGTAGCCCAAAGCCATGGCTTTACGGGCATCGGTGAAATTGAAACACTTATCCAATATGCTCATCAGTTTCCTCTTATATTATTCGATATACTTTCAAATTCTTATACAACACACTTACTATACTATAGATCAGAAAAACCAGGGGTACGGAAATCAGCATCCATAGTATGCCACCATACCATCCGCCGGCAAGAACAGTAAGCAGTACCAGCAGCGGGTGCATATTTATGGTGGTTCCAACAACTACAGGGTAAACGATATTATTATCTATTACTTGCACAAGCCACATGGCAAAAGCGGCATATACCATCTGCAGGAAAGGGCCACCTGCAAAGAATACGGTGAAGACAGCTAACGCTCCACCAAAGAAGGGTCCGAAATAGGGAATGATATTGGCAAATCCTGCTGAAATACCGATTAACACGGGATTGCTGACCCCTACAATACTCAGTGCTGTGGAAGCCATAATGCTCACGGCAATCACTTCAAACAGCATGGCGCGCAAGTATGTTCCCACAGTTTTATCTATCTTACTCAGCAAAATGATCGCAAGCTCGAAATAGCGGTTTGAACTTAGTCCCAACATACTTCTACGAATCTTGTGCTTGTCTTGTAGTAAGAAAAAGCTGATCAGGGGAACCATTCCAATGAACGAGACGGCGCCGATGATGGAAGAATAATTGTCCAGAAGGAATTTTGGCAGGTAAGCCAAAAAATCTACGGCACTGTCCAATACACTCGTAAGCCAGGTGGCGGCATCCAATCCGGGAATCTGAGCGTCCAGATTGAGGGCATATTCGTAAATACTGTTTACAAATGGAATCTGGATCAGATAATCCACATTCATGACCTCTTCATGACCCAAAATAGCAAGCAGGCTGTTGCCTTGAGCAATCAACTCCGGAATCAGACGGCTGGTAAACCAGGCAAGAATGCCCAGAATGCTAAGGTACAAGGCAATCACTCCCAGCCAACGGGGCCAATGCTTGTATTCCAGCCAGGTAACTGCAGGATCCAGGATATATGTGAAGATCACGGCAAAGATCAAATAGATGAATACCCAGCGGTAAAAGATTAAGCCGGCAACAAACAGAATGCCCAGGATAAGGTTGAAAATCAGCTTAGTCCAATTCATGTTCTTTAGTGCCTGCCAGATCAAATATGAAGTGGCAAAACTCTTGGTTTATGGCAGATAGGATCTTCAATCCTGCTCGAGGCTTCAATTCCACAAACGAGCTAAGATCGGATTTGGAAATCACATGTGCCTCAATATCTGTCTTGGCTGTTGCGGTGCTGCTGCGCTGGTTACCATGGTACATATCCAGGATGCCCAGATGTCCCCCCGGACCTACTGTCTTGTTCAATTTACTGCCGTAGATGCCACTCAGCTCAATCTCTCCGCTTTGCACAAAATAGATCACTTCCAGAGGGTAGCCCTCTTCGTAGATCAATTCGCCAGCTTTGAAACTGCGTGTATGTATCAGCTCATTTAGTAGATATAGCTCAAAATCATTTAAATCTGCAAAAACCTGGTATTGTTTGAGTTCCAGATGTTTGCGAGATGCTGTAAAGCGGTTCTTTAACCATCTGAAGAAGCTGTCCATTTATTACCTCCCACTCCTCACAAGGGGGACAAACGCGCAGGATACGTTCTTTCGATATCTAAGTTCTCCGTTTTCACGATGGATGATGTAAAGAGTTTGAGCTCCGGCTTCACCCACTGGAACTGCCATAATCCCGCCTTCCGCCAGTTGCTCGCACAATCGGGAAGGTACTTCATCAGCAGCGGCAGATACTATAATCTTGTTGAATTCGATGTAGGGGGGATATGCTTGTTGCCAACCCTGCCAGCCATCACCGATGCGGAAATAAAGGTTGCGGAATCCGGCAGCTCTCAGGGTTTTCTGTGCCCTAAGAGAAAGGCCGTCCAAAAGCTCCACCGAACACACTTCTTTTACAATGCTTGCCAAAAGCGCAGTTTGATAACCACTGCCTGTACCAATTTCCAATACGATATCGGCGGGGCTAAGCCTCAGTTCACTAAGCATCAGGGCGATCATAGTCGGCTGAGAGATGGTTTGGGCTTCTAAGATCGGCAGAGGTTGATTGCGATAGGCATATTCACGGTATTCAGGTAACACATAGTCCTCTCTGGGTATCTTGGCAAATGCCTCCAAGACCAAGGGATCGGAAATCCCGGAATTCTTTAGCTTTTTAACCAGTTGCAGCCTCTGATCTTCAAAACGCATTTTAGTGAGTAAACTCCAATAGCTTCTGTGATTCGATCCAGCTCAAGATGGGTGGGAAGGCTTCAGCTTTGTTTAGCTCGAATCCCAAGGGTGTAATGGATATGTAACCGTCGTTTACAGCTTCTGAATCTGTGCCCGGCTCACGATCCCATTGGGGAACATCTCCACCTATTCGATAGCTGAAGCTGTCTTCGGCATCCGATACTATGGAAATAAAATTGTAATACTTACGATGCCCGGTGCGGGTAAGACGAACACCTTTTACATCTTCAAAAGGGATATTGGGGAAATTGACGTTGAGCACTTCATAAGGTTTTGCTAGATTATCGATGCCATGTCCCAGAAGCTTCATGAACCACTTTGTGGCAGAATCGAAGTTTTGGCACTTGTAGGCATTTATGGACAGAGCAATGGCACGCTGACCAAACATGGCAGCTTCCACCGCTGCAGACACAGTGCCAGAATAGAGAACGTCTTCTCCCATGTTTTGCCCGGCATTGATCCCGGAGACTACCAAATCTATCTTGTCTTTAATTATCTTCTGTAAAGCTATTACCACACAATCCACTGGGGTCCCGCCAATCGCCCATTCATTCTTCCCAATACGTGTGGCTGTGATGTCTTTCCTGAGTGTGATGGAGTGAGATGCGGCGCTGCGTTCACTGTCGGGAGCAACAATAATCAGTTCGTGTCCTGCTTCAGCCAAGGCTGCTTGTAAACTGCGGATTCCGGGTGCGTTGATACCATCATCATTTACCAGTAGTATTCTCAATGCATTCTCCTTAGAATAAGATATTCGGTCTGATGAGCATTAGTGCCACTCCAACCGCCAGTATTCCTAATAGCAGTAAGAAAGGCCAAGAGCTGCAGACTATGTGCCAAAGGCTGGGACGCATCCATCTGCGACGGTGCTTTTTGCGGATGTAGTGTGGAGGGCGTTGAATCCGGAATGGCCGGTGTCTGGTTACAGCATCCCGCATACCTAGTTGTGCCTGTGTGAGCCACTTAACATGTGATTTCTCATCCAGGTATGGCTTGTACCCCAAGCTCAAATAGTGGTTTATGCGAGCTTGGCTGAAGCCTTCAACTTCCTGTGGATCAAGCTCTTTAACAATCTTAGTCCGTTTTCTACTCATTTATGCTCCTGTTTTTCTTATCTCTTTTTGGTACAGGCTATTTGTCAAGGGAATTTTAGACTTTGGCTTTGGTATTTCCACCGGTTCAATGTAAAAATAAGCCTCCACTTGGGAGGCTTATTTTTGGTGCAGAAGGCGGGATTTGAACCCGCACACCCGTTACAGGCACAAGATCCTTAGTCTTGCGTGTCTGCCAATTCCACCACTTCTGCGAAAGCTCTATTCGCCCTGAACAGGCTGTGAGGGAGTCTCTGCCGGTGCGGGAACTGCAGCGGGTTCAGCGGGAGCTTCAGTATCAGCAAGTTTGCTTTGACGTTGCTGCACTTCTTCCAGGCTACCACCGCGAAGATCCTTTACCAGAAAAGCAAGCAGGATGCATGATGCGGCAAATACAAGAGCCAGGATCTGAGTCCATTTCTTTAGCATCTGAGACGCACCGCTACCGCCAAACACATTCATTGCAGCTCCACCAAGGTTGGCATCAAGACCACCTTTGGAAGTCTGCGCAAGGATCACCAGCACCAGTACGATGCTGATAATCACATGAATGATCAGGGCTATTGTGTATAAAACCATTTATCTATCCTCAAATTAGTGTTCTATTCTTTACGTTTGAGCACTCAAATTCTGATTGCCGTTTCTGTCAATATTTATTTTAGACAGGACAACTATAACCATAGCTGAAAGCATTAGAAATGCAACCGTTACGTTTCTAGTGGACAACGCTTCTGCTAGAAAAAGATGTGAACCCAATAGCGCAAACACTCCTGCTAGGCTCTGACTGCCCTTGCTTTGTGACACAAAGGCAAAGCCCCATAACGCTGCAGTGCGCAACATCAGCAGGTATGACCCCATCAATTGACGGTATTAGTAGTCAAACCACTTACTGTGGAGTCTGGCTAATTCTCCGTTTGCTTTGATGGTATTGAAAGCCTTCTGCCATTTTTCCACTATCTTTACGTTTGTGATCTTGGATATGGCTATGTAGTAATCTGTAGATAGCAGCTCCAAAACTGGTGTGAAAGTATCCGGTTCCACTTCCGCTTCTCTGCACAATTCCGCCAGAGTGACATCTGTGAATACTGCCAGATCAGCTTGCTTATTTGCCAGAAGCTTTACAGACTGAATCGGATCTTTGTTGCTTACTATGTTTTTGAAGCCAAGCTCCCTGAGGTGTTGTTCTGTAAACCAATTGGTAGTAGTGGCTATGGATTTGTAGGTTTTGGCTTTTTCAACATCATTTGGTACCAACATCCTGTCGCGATGGCAATAGAAGCTTGCCACGTTTGATCCCAGAGGACCTATGAAGTGGAACAATTCTTCCCGCTCCGGAGTCTTGTCCATAGTGAACAAAACTACATTCTCTTCACTAAGGGCTGTGGCATAGGCGTCCTCCCAACTGGTTAGCTGAATGGGAAAATCTGTACCCAGTTCAGCTTGGATGGCATTTACTACATCGGTTCCAAATCCGGTTACTTCCTCATTTTGAATGAAGGTGAGAGGAGGATAGTTTTCAGTGAGAAGCCTGAGCTCTTCCGGTGCTTTGTAGCACGAGCTGATGGTCAGCACTGCGATTACAAGCGATAGACATACAAGTGATTTGTACATTTCTTGCTCCTATGCTGGGCATTTATTTGATTTATTGGCAACACTAGGCCTTATTGAGTTGCGAATTTCAATCTTCGCCAATCTGGAATCCAGATCCCCGTTCTTTATGCTTTTGGACCAATGAGCTCGTAGGCGAAGCTTTGGGATCAATTCCTTTGATCCGCAAAGGATATAGGCTGTGCTTCCTTTGCAATGCTGTTTCAAATAATCGCCCAGTGCAGAGTATAGTATGCCAACGTCATCATGATTTCCCAGACGCACTCCATAAGGGGGATTGCTGAAGATGATGCCGCAAAAATCCCCGGAATAGCTCTCGAAGCGCATGGTCTCAAATTTTACCCGATCTCCAAAGGGTAATAGTCTCAGGTTTTCTTCCGCTGCCCTGATTGCTGTCTCATTGATATCTGATCCTCTGATCAATCCTTGAGGTAATTCACGTATCCCGGCATTTGCCTGCTTCACGACCTCTTGCCACAATCCGGAGTCAAAAGCCGGCATCAGCTCCAGCCTGCTATGATTCCTCAGATAGCCTGCGGGAATCCTGCAATACAGCATCAAAGCTTCCGCCAGGATCGTTCCGCTACCGCACATGGGATCCCACAAGGGCATTTCCTGATCCCAAGAGCCCATTTGGATGATCGCTGCTGCCAGAGTCTCCTGTAGGGGAGCTTCCACAGAGGCTTTCCGATAGCCCCGCTTGTGTAGGCTTTGCCCCAAAATATCCAATGAGATAGTCACTTTATTGTCATGAATATGCAGATTGAAGAGGATGTCCGGCTCTTTGTTTGTGAAAGCAGGACGTTCGCCAAAGCGTTCCCGGAAGTTATCGCAGATTGCATCTTTGAGGATTTGTCCTGCATACAATGAATGTCTGGTGAATGAGTTGCTTACGTTTGTATCGATTCCGAAGCTTTGACTCAGCCCAAACATCGTATGCCAGGGGATATTTTTAAACGCTTGCTGATATAGATATTTGATGCTGTGGCAGTCAAAATGCAGAAGCGGCATCAGCACCCGTTGTATGAGCCGCGCTTCATACAAAATGCGATACAGGCTTTCTTTGCTGCAGCAGAAATGGAGTCCCCGGGGAATATCCCAGATTATCCGGGCACCAAAATTCTCCAATTCCAAGCGGGCAATTTTTTCCAAGCTGCCCGATACTACAGCAAAATAATGATCTTGTTCCAATTTACATATCTTATATCTTAGGAATACAGGTAGCGCTTAATCTTCTGGGTAGGCGTCTTCTGGAAGGGTTCACTGGCGATCTGAACTTTGATGATACGGCTAAAATCCGCCAGTTGTTTGTTCACTTCACTACGATTTTTTTCCATCAGTTTCGGAATCTGGCTTTCTGGGATGTGGTCGTTGTCCAAAGCCTCGAAATCCGGATATATCATTACATGAAGCTGACGATTGCGTTCCAATACCAGCGATTCGCCCACATAGGGCATGTTGTTCATTTTTTGCTCCACCAGTTCCGGATAGATGTTTTCACCGCTGGGACCCAATATCACGTTTTTGCTGCGACCGCGGATATACACAAAGCCATCTTTATCTATAGTACCGATGTCGCCTGTGTATAACCAGCCATCCCGCAACACTTCAGCGGTAGCTTCATCAAACTTGTAATATCCCTTGAAGACCTGTTCACCCCTCAGTTTTATTTCTCCGGGGATTGTATGAGGGTCTTCAGACTCTACCTTGATCTGCAAAAATTCCACTTGTTTGCCACTGGATTCAAAACGGTGTTCATTCCAGTTTGCATATGAGATCAGGGGTCCGCACTCGGTCATACCGTAACCGATGGTGAAGGGAAATTTGATCTTTTTCATAAAGTGTTCCACTTCTGCATTCATAGGTGCTCCACCGGTGATAAGTTCGCGGATGTTTCCGCCAAAAGCCTGCATCAGTGTATCGTGGATCTTTTTAAGAATGATGTTTTTCAGTACGGGAATCTTTAGCAAAACCCTCATTTTAGGGGATTCGATAACGGGTTGAAGCTGTTTTTTATATATCTTCTCGATCAATAGCGGTACGGTAAGCACAATCTCTGGTTGTAGGTCTTTCATTGCGGCAAGCAGCAATTTGGGCGCAGGAATCCTATCCAGGAAGTTGATATGATTGCCTCGCGTAACCGGGTATAGTAAGTCGAAACTGCAAGCATAGGCATGTGCTAATGGTAAAAAGGCAAGTACTTTTGCACCCACATTGAACAACAAGTGATTGTGTGCAACTATCAAGTTTGCCAGCAAGCTGCGGTGAGGCAGCATCACACCCTTGGAAAAACCGGTGGTACCGCTGGTGTATATGATGGAGGCGATATCTTCGTTATCGCAGACATCCTCAATATCGAAACTGTCTTTATCCAGAGAGCTGGATGAACTGAATTCGGTAAAGTTCATGAGGGTAAACGGATGCTTCGAAAACTTCTCTTCCAGAATAGTGAAATCATCCAAAGACAATACAAAACGGACGTTTCTTAACTGATCGCCATCGATATTGTCGTATTTATCTTTGGAAATGAAGGCCAATTCGGCATCGCTGTGATTGATAATGTGCTGAGTGTCTTCGGGAGAAAAATTGGCCAGTATAGGCACAATCGTTGCACCATAAGTGACTGCGCTCAACCACACCAGACCCCAGTTACTGCAGTTCTTTCCCGCCAGGGCAATCTTGGTTCCTTTCTTTATATCCATATCTTTGAATATTCTGTGTAACCATAGTATCCGACCAGCTACATCTGCATAGCTTATTGAGGGGCCGGGATAATTTGTAAACGCGGGAAGATCCCAATATTCACGAATGGATTTAACAATTTTTACAATCAACTTCTCGTCTATCATTCTGCTTTCCTTCTCTGCTGTATTTGATACCAATCGGGCATGGTTCTCAGACCTTTTTTTTAATGGCAATTGCAAGAAAGACTGCTGCTCAAGCTTTGTCAAGTAAAAGATGATTTTTCATGCTTCTAGCAACAGCGAAAGATAAAGGTGATAAAGCAAGATGCCGCTAGTAAGGGGCACCGATACGTGCTTGTTCCCGCTATTCTATGGCATTGTCCTAATTCCGTTTATTCTGTCGTAGAATCTACGCACAAAAGCCGAAGCTCTGGGAAATGCCAGTGGTGGAGTAATGTCTTGAGCCAGATAACACATAAAAGCGGTGGCCAGAGCGCAGCCCGTGCCATGACTATAGTGCCAATTGTGCGCTGTAAATGTATGCAGATGGCAGTCTCTTGGGCTTACATAGGCTTCAGTGAGTTCTTGCACCGTGCTTTCGCTTTCGGGACTGATAACTGCCTCGGCTAGCCGGTGCCCGCCAGTTAGCAACACGCTTGCCCCGCTTTTGTGACACAGATCCTGTGCTGCGAGGAGTGCATCTTGGATATTGCTGATCCGGTGCGCACTCAGTATCTCAAGTTCGGGGATGTTTGGGCAGATGAAATGTGCTTTATCTGCCAGCTTGTGCAGGCAAAAAAGGTTTTCTTCATCTATGAAGGCTTGACCGCTGCTGGGAGCGATTACCGGATCCAGGATCACGCGATAACCGGAGCTCTTGTCCAAAAAATCAGCGCATAATTCCATTTTCTCTACGCTAGCCAGGGCACCAATTTTAACGAAGCGGATGTCGGGACTTTGAGTAAGCTGTTTTAATGCCCCGAGAAAGGCCTCGCGGGGCACATTGTGAATAGCTTTTAGCCCCAGTGAATCCTGGATGGTGATGGCTCCCACGCAGCATTGCAAACGGAAGCCAAACAGTGCCGCGATTCGAATGTCCTGGTTTATCCCGGCGCCACCGCTACTATCGATGGCGCCGATTGTTGCCATCACATCAGGCATGAATATCCGCTTTGTCGGTTTTGATGGCACACAGGTTGCCGCACATACTGCAGCGATCCTCTTGGCTGTGAGAGGTATCATACTTACGTTTTTGTGCCAATTCAGGATCCACGCAGTTTTGGAAGATGGTATCCCAATCCATTTGTCGACGCGCTTTGGCGATTGTATTGTCGATGTGTACCGCTCCGGGACAGCCCTTGGCTATATCGGCGATATGAGCGGCAATGCGGGAAGCGATGATGCCCTGTTTCACATCTTCCAAATCCGGCAGGCAGAGGTGTTCTGCGGGAGTAACGTAACACAGAAAATCCGCTCCGGCTGAAGCTGCTAAAGCACCGCCGATGGCGCCGCTGATGTGATCGTAGCCACAGGCAAAATCTGTGGGTAGAGGGCCCAAAACGTAGAATGGGGCATTATCGCAGAGCTTTTTCTGCAATCTTACGTTTGCTTCGATATCCGTGAGTGGCACATGTCCCGGGCCTTCCACCATCACTTGTACATTGGCATCACGAGCGCGTTTCACCAATTCTGCCAATACGATCAGCTCGGAAATCTGAGTGGAATCTGTGGCATCGAAGATGGCCCCGGGGCGGAAGCCATCGCCCAAGCTGAGGCAAAGGTCGTGCTTTTTACAGATGCTCAACAATCTGTCGTAATCTTCATACAGAGGGTTTTCTTTGCCGCTGTGCATCATCCAGCGTTTGAGCAGCGATCCTCCCCGGCTCACGATGCCCAAAAGGCGTTTGTCGTTTGAATGTGCCAGCAGGCTCCATCGGTTTATACCGGCGTGAACGGTTACAAAATCTACGCCTTGCTCCGCTTGATCCTGGATTTCTTCAAAGAGCATATTCGGCTCGAAGTCGCGGATATCTTTACCTTTTTTGTCCAGTTCCGAAGCCACCGCATAGATGGGCACAGTGCCTAGGATTAACGGGCTTTCTTTCAGCATTGTCTTACGAATCTCTTTCAGGTTCCCACCGGTGGAGAGATCCATCACGCTATGAGCGCCGAATTTATCGCAAAGGGCAAGCTTTTCCAGTTCCAGCGAGAGCTCGCACTGCAGGTCTGATGTTCCAATATTGGCGTTGATTTTGGTGCGGGTATTGTTGCCGATAGCGGTGGGTCTGGCATTGCGGTTTCGATTGTGAGGTATCACCACTTCGCCTTTCGCGATCAGTTTCATCAGTTCTCGGCAGTCGATCTGCTCATCTATAGCTACGCATTGCATTTCCTTAGTCATCTTGCCTTGTTTGGCCATATCTATCTGTGTCATGATTGTGTCTCCTTTAGGATTGTGTAGAATTGTATAATTTTTCTCTTCAGTTCGCTTGCCGTGGCAGAAGAGCCGAAGTGTCTGATAAAGCATAGGTTGCGAGCTCCGCTTGCCAATACTTCCGGCATATTGTGAGGGAAGATTCCCCCTATTGCCACAAGCGGTACTGGAGCTTGCTGGATTACATAGTGTAGGTTTTCGGTGCCAAGGGGAGCATCGGGAATCTTTTTTGCCACAGTAGAGTATATGGGGCCAAAGCTCATGTAGTCCGGTGCTTTCAGCTCACCCGCATATTTCATCTGTGATATCATTGTCATGGCTTCATTGAGGTTGTGAGTAGAAACTCCGATTATCTTGTCGTCAGGTAGTTTATTTCGGGCTTCTGTCCAGGGATCATCCTCCGGCCCAAGGTGTAGGCCGTCGGCATCTGATAAACGGCAGAGCTCGATGTTGTCGTTTACGATGAGACGGGTTTTGCTGCCTTTGCAAATGGATACCAGGTCTTTGGCCAGTGCCAGCAGGTTTTCGAAGGGCATCTCTTTGTCTCTTAGCTGAATGAATGGAACTTCCATCTCCACGCACAGCCTGGTAAATTCACGATAACCCAAATCGGGTGAAGTCATTACTATATATAGTCCAAAGTCCTGCATCGATCAGTCCTTTCCCAGAGCGGAGCTTATCAATTTGGCGGCTTTCATCCCGGAAAGCAGCATCCCGCCAAAGATTGGCCCCATGCGATTGCTACCGCTTACCCCGCAGGCAGCCATGCCGCTCACATACAATCCGGGATATAGTTCTGATGTGTATTGAATACAGGCTTTCTCGCCCGCTTCTGCATTCATCGATCTTTCTCCCCGGATTCCTGTCTGAGGCAGCTTAAGAGTTACCTGATTCTTGTTCACCAGAACTTTTACTACTTCTGAGGGGTGTCCCGTCGCGTCCAAAACGATTGTAGCCAGCAGTGAAAGCGGATCCACGTGCATATCCAGGCGTTTTATGGGAGTCCAGTTTACCACTACTCCCCGGACTCTATCTTCTTTTACCCGTACATCTTCCATGCACATACCGGAAAATATGGCACAACCGTTATGACTAGCGTGGTAGATGAGTGCGGAAGTGGCTTCGGCGGCATCGGCTACATAGAATCCAGGCTTGTGTTCTCGATGATTGATGCCGTATTTTTGCAGGATAAAGCGGGCTTCTTCTTGGATTACGATGCTATTGAACAGCATGGCACCGCCCCACATGCCTCCGCCGGGGGCCAATTTACTTTCGATGAGACAGGTTTTGATGTTTTTGGATCCCAGTTCCGCGGCGCAGATAAGGCCTGATGGCCCCGCACCTACAATAATTACGTCGTTTTCAAGATGTAGAGACAGTTTGTTGAACCACTCTTGACAGATGGCTGTGGAAATAGTTTTTTCCATGTGTTTCCCCTTATCATTATTCTGGGGG